>JAFVPG010000358.1 GCA_017505415.1 Lentisphaeria bacterium
ACTTGCGATTAAATTATTCTCTTTTTGCCGGTTTTCCCGGGGTAAACGTTCTACCCACCTTGTTTTTTACATAAACGCCGCAAGTAATATACCATCCGTACTCCAATTTGTCAAGTGGAAACACAAAAGAGAATAATTTGCCAACTAACCTATTGTCTATAAAAAACATACATAGAATGGCACCAATTGCCTAGGTGTAGGTAAGCGTATCAGTATTGTTTCCAACGGTGGCAATACGCCCTCTGGTATCATAGGTATAATTTGCCTGAGCAAAGGAATCTATTCCATTACTCAAGTTCATACTAGTTCTCCGTCCGGCATTATCGTAAGTATAAGTAATCATACCATTCATTATAATCTTCGGTTAATTAGTATTTAAAATCTCTGAAATTTCAGATTCCATATATGGCTTTTCTGTTATATAACAACCTTCTTTATAGGTAATAATGGCACTTGATTTTATGCCTTTCAGACCAGAAGAAAAATGCCAAATAGTTCCTGAATAAGGATGTTCATTTTTTATAGCGCATTCAGCTGCTTTATTTCCCCAAATATCGTATGATTGAATTTTTACAGCTTTCCCTTCAAAAAAAGTGATAACATTTACCCCTGCCACAAATTTATTTACAATAAGTATTGTTTCGCCATTATCATTTTTGATTTCAATATCTTTAATTTGTTCGTCTGGAATTGGAATATTATTTCCATTTATTGTTACCTGTATTTTTTGCTCGGGGTAAAATATTGAATTTTGAGAAAAATTATTATTTGAATGATTGGTATTACACCCTGTAAACAAGAACAAGAAACCATAAAGATAGGAATAATAATTTTTCATCGTTTTACTTTTCCTGCAAATTGAATTTTTGCTGAAGCCACGCGAGGAGCGCAGAAAGAATTGCTCCGCCAAGAATAAATATGACAACGATAAAGTGTACGAATTGAACTGCGGGGGTCAACCATTGAATATATGAGTTGACAATGGCAAACAACAATAAATCTACACAAATATCGTGTTCCGTTCGCAACTCGGCAATACCTTTTACGATCAAAATGCCCAGTCCGGAACCAATCAGTGTTGCAAGCAGCATACTCCAATGAAGAAAAAATCGTGCTTCTTCATTGCCCAATATTGCCATAATTCCGTGTCCGGCAATTGGTACTAAAAACGCAGCGATGGTAAAATAGAGTTTTTTCATTTTTCTGATATCTCCTTATGTTGAAAGGGATGCGATCAGTAAACGGAAAAAGAACCAAAACTCTGCAAGCAGCAACGTAATGCCCGCCAGAGATATTGCAAGATAGCGTTTCCAGTTTTTAAGACTGATTGCGGCAAAAAACAGAAGCCCGGAAAACGTTATAAAAAATATTGCCCATGTACATATCTTTGCAGTCAAATCATTTTCTGTTGCATGGATCAAACTGACACAAACAGTCTGCAAAATCAAAATTCCACCGGAAATACAGATAATATGCTTTTTCATTTCACTTCTTCTCCATGATACGGCTTTATCCAATGGCGTTTATTGTAAGTGTCGTCAACGGCATGCGCCCATAAATAAAATTCTTTGCCGGACTTTTCATCTTGCAATAAGATATAGTTGCTTGCGCCATTTTCAAAGTCAAAATACCGCCCGGAACGATAGAAACCTTGGATTTTCAGAATTGAACCTTTGGGAAGTTTCTCTTTTATGCGGTTGATTGCAAAAGTTAAAGGCGGGGTGTAAAACCAACTGCCAGAACCTTTTTGCTCAAAAGATTGCAATTCCTTCTTTGAAAATTCCCACTCTTTCAAAGATGAGCGTGGCTCCAGGCAATCCGGCACTCCGATATAAAATACCGGAATTAAAATATGCCATTCAAACTCCGGTAAATCCCTGACGATATAACAATCTTCAAGCAGGATAAATTTATTACCGGTTTTCAAGTGTTCAAAGTAGTGTTTTTCCGTAACGCGTTTTTCAAAAATAAATTCAGAAATATCTGCGTTTTCGGTGTAGGAGACAATCACGCACCCGGAAAGAAGCCAGCCGCAAATCCCTGAAATAATGAAAAGATAAAGGGGTTTCATTTTTTCTCCGGATGTTTCAATACCAGTACATTGCCGGAATACCCAATATCCCGCCGCTGCATGAGTAAATTACAAATAATGGAAGATCAAGCAATATCGCACATGTGACCGCCCCGGTTTTCCGCCATACGCTGTTGTTATCCCGCCAGGCGATACGATGCACCTGTGCACCCATTAAGAATGGAGTGTCTTTGGGCCAATCGCTGTAATCAAAATATTCCGGAGTGGGGATCTTCTTCGCGGCAGCAGGCAGGGAGCTGTATTTTTCTAGCCGATTGTAGAAGCCTTTCGGATAACGCAAAACGGATTTTTCCTTATGAACTTCCGATAACGGATAAAGACGGTTGTTATCATCAATACGTCTTACTGCAATACCCATAACTGCCCCGGGGTAAACATCCCGGAAAGTCTGCACAGGAGCTTCAATATAGATAAAATCATCATCCTCATAAAATTCAGCAGAAGACAATATCGCCGCATCAACTTCGATCTGATCATCAAGGACTTTGTAGCCGATAAAAGAAGCGGTCGCCCCGAAGCATCCCGTCAACAACAAACAACCGCAAACTGCAATAAAAGTTAAAATAAGTTTTTTCATTTTTTCTTCCCGGATAACCGATTATAGCTATTAATTTCTTCCAAAATATTCTTTTGATGTTTAAGATCTTGTGTTCTGATCATTTTCACGATTTGACCTCTGAAATAACTCAAAAAGTACTTGGGAAGGTCATAAGAACTGGCTAAGATTGCAACCGAATATAGAAAACATGGAGACAATACCATGCTCCCGGTTCGGCGATATTCCAAGGAAACAATTTTATTGAACGCACTTATACATTCAGGAATATTATCACTGGATTGCTTGAGAAAAGAATAATTTATTTTGCGGTCTTTAAAACTATATTCCAAACAATTCTGGATATGACTATCCAATTTTGAAAACCTGTTCTGCATTTCCATATCATCTCCCAACGGAAGAATTTTCGGCACCTCGCGAAACATAAAAAAATCGTGATACAAGGTTAAGTAAATGGGATATATCGAAGGAGAATACTTTTCCATTTCTTTTTCAAGTTCTTTGCTTTTTTGAAAAGCAATCTCCATATTCCAATCCAAGTTGCGAAAAGATGAAAGATAGTCTTTTGCTGAGCTTGAAAAATATTTTGGACATTCTGAATAATCATAAAAATGTTCAAATACAAAAAGAATAGTTTTAAAATTATCCTTACGATCGGTATCTTTACCCAGAAAATGCTCATTCAGCACCAAATATGCCATATGATTATACGTATAAAACTTTATTATTGCTATATCATTCGTTTTATTTTTACAGCCCGTCAACAATCGCGCAATCAATATTGAAAATATAAGTAAAAGTTTTTTCATTTTTCCTCCTGTTGTTTCCGGTGTGCCGCGCGGATTAGCTTTTGCAGAGTTTCAATAAAACTGCTTGCATCAGCAGTTTCTTTGCCGATGTGCAATGCCGCATTGTTGTTCCAACTGTCCGGCTCACGGTCTGCAAGGAAATAATATTTCTCGTTGCGGCAGCAAAATCCCGCGAACCATTTGCCCAGAGCCAAAGGCAGACAACCGAAAATGATAAACCCAATGCCGCTCAGGATAATTGCCAAATCCAGAGAATCTTTTACTGCCATATAAATTGGGGAAGCCGCTGCAAAGCCGAAAAGGAAAAGTGCCGCACCGAAAAACACCGCCGCCAATGTACCGAAAATGATGTTGTTTACAGTATGCTTTTTGTCGATCAGCTCTACATTTTCCTCTATATCAAGATAGCGGATCGCCATCTCTTCATTTCCATTTTCATCGCACAAAGCAAGATCATTTTCAAACAGTTTTACATAAAAATTTTCAAACTCATGTTCTGCAATAACT
>JAFVPG010000359.1 GCA_017505415.1 Lentisphaeria bacterium
ACAAAAAACGCATTCCCCGGACGGGTTCCGCCTATCCAGTTCTGGCTGTGACGGAATTCTCCCGGATTTTTGCCGCTGCCCCGACCTTTAGCAAGCAATTCAGCATGGATTTCCCGGAGCAAACGCAATGAAAGCGGGAATCCCTCTTCCAAACGTTTCAAGCCGTAAGTCATCGCCGCAACATAATTGCTGACTTCCTGAACATCATTAATGGGAACGCCCGGTTTCTCTTTGAGTTCAAACAAAAGCAAGTCAGACAAAGACGACTGCGTACCTTCGATTTGCGAAGACAGTACCGCTTCTTTTCGGATAAACATATAGAGGAATATTCCGACATCCGGGAGCAGATTCGCTGAACCATCAAGTTTGCCAAGCAAAAAAGCGGCTTCATCCAGCTTTTTCTGCAACTCCCCCGTAATTTCCAACGCCGGAAACGGCGGCAACGGATTGGGGATAAAGGCTTTTACCGTTTCCCCGATCGTACTGACTGTTTCATAATGTCCTTGCAGACCCCGTTTCATAATCCTCTCCAAATTAAAATAGCATATCGTTTTGTTTTAAGATAATACAATATCGTAAAATATGCAAGCCGTTTATTTCAATTTCTTCAGAAAAAATTGGATTTTTATGATATGGCTCGCCTAATTTGTGACTCACTGCGTCACAAATTAAGCTTTTTCAATCGTCACGCCTTGTCCGCCGTAGCCTTGCGAAGGTGGAAGAGCCGCTTCATGCAGCGTAAGCTGCGCTTCATACTTTGCGCTATGCGCAAAGTGCTTCATAAAAAAACGAAGTTTTTTCGCCTCATCGACGGTTTGTGACAAAAGTTCATATAGATTTCTCGCTTGAAATTTCCGGTAACTGATAGATTTTCAAATAAAAAAAAGATTGCCGCGTAACTTTTTAAGTTCTGCAACAATCTTTTTGATTTTTTTATGGTACCGAAGGTGGGACTTGAACCCACACGCCCGCGAGGGCACCAGATTTTGAGTCTAGCGTGTCTGCCATTTCACCACTTCGGCTTGATATGTCTTTACTATATAGCATTTTTCTGATTTGTCAAGTCTTATATGAAAGAAAAAATAATTTTTTCCTATTTTTCCCGGCAACCAATTTGTTATATATAAAAAACAGACACAATTTCTGAAAGATATTGATTGCATTTATACGGTCAATTTACTTTATCATTATCAGACATTAAATGCTCATACATTTAAAATGGGTGATTCAATGTTTCTGCAATGCAGATGTATTGCGTTCCCAGAATATGCCGTCAGTATAGCCCTGTATCGTTTTATCACTGTCAGCCATTTTCAGTCTCTTCTCAGTCCAGACACAATACTGTTCATTCATTTCGATACCGAGATAATGCCGGTCAAGTTTTTTTGCAGTCACAGCAGTTGAACCGGAGCCTGCAAAAGGATCAAATACAACATCTCCGGGGTTGGAACTTGCCAGAATAAGTTTTGCCAGTAATTTTTCCGGTTTTTGCGTCGGATGAGCCGTATTTTCCGGCATTGACCAATATGGGATTGAAATGTCATCCCAGAAATTAGACGGATATGTATTGCGGAATTTTCCATCTTCTGTCTCCTCCCAGTCTTTAGGCTTACCGTTAACTTTGTATGGAGCAATTACTTTTCTGCGGATTTTTACATCTTCGATATTGAAAGTATATTTATTTGATTTAGTTGCAAACCAGATATCCTCCATACCGTTTTTCCAATTTGACAATGCACCGCGTCCTTTTTCCCGCTGCCATGTAATACGGTTCTGAACATAAAAATATTTTTTCAAAACCCGTGCTATTGCGGTACTTGACTGCCAGTCACAGCAAACATATATGGCTGCATTTTCTTTCAACACAGGCAAAACAGCTTGAATCCATTTTTCCGTATATTCTTCATAAAGTTCATCGGAAGTTTTTTTGAACTTGCTGCCGTTGAAATTTTTATCAAGATTATACGGAGGATCTGCAATCAGAAGGTCAACAAAATTCTGCGGCAGATGCGGAATCACCTCAAACAGATCTCCGTTAATGGTTTTATCAATAATTTCATTGAATGTTTTAGGAGTGGAAATTTTCAAACATTTTTCAAGATAACAAATACCTTCCTCAATGCTTATATCAATAGTTTTATTTCTTGCAGCTTTCATATTTCATTTGTATATATAATATTTTTTTGCTTTTTTCTCAAAATTGATACATTCCGCACGATATTCACTGATTATTCTCTGCGGGGAAAAACCTTTTTCAATTTTCAATCTGATACTGTCCGTACCGATTGCTTTATCAAAAGTATTGTTGAAAGAGGGCGATGAAGTGTTCCATTTGAAACCTTTCTCAAAATCGCGCATATAACAGAGGATACGGATTATTGTTTCCACTGAACGAACTTTTTCCGGAGCAGTAAAAATAAGTTTTACGCCGGAAATCTGTTCCCCTTTGTATCTGCCGAAAGTCGCTTTGACGCTGAACGGCACAAATCTTATGCCCGGCACAGGCGCACGATTCAGATACGATGCCATCTGTTTGCCGTTGAGCCACGGCGCACCGATTATCTGAAATGACACCCCCATTTTTAAACCGATATTAAAAAGTCCGAGTTCTCCGAGCGGTCCGGTTATCCAATATCCCATGGCGGATTTGACATCAGGAATATTCGGTGAAAGTTGACGGAATTTGAGTTTCGTCATTTCGTAAGGCATGTTGCGGCGGTAATGAAGCATCGGAATTATATAAAGTTTGCAAGCGATTTTCTCCTCATGTTTGAGATAACGTGCAAGCTCGCCTTCAGTCATTCCGTAAGTGTAAGGAGTCGGATACAATCCGATAAAACTCTTGAATTTATTCAGACGCAGCGGACCGTCGGGCGGATTCAAACCATTTATAGCGGGCATATCAAAAATTATCATTGGAATTTTCAATCTGCCAGCCGCTTTCATACACTCAGCCATTGTCCAGATATATGTATAAGTTTTGCAGCCGATATCCTGAATGGCAAAAATAAGAATATCGACCTTTTTCAAATGTTCAGGATCAGGTTCTTTGGTTTTTGCATGATATGTTGAGTAAACCGGAAGTCCGGTCACAGGATCACGGGAATTATTTACAGGCTTTCCGGCTTCGACAGTTCCTCTGACTCCGTGTTCAGGCGCAAAAAGTGCAACAATATTAATATCAGGATGGCGCACAAGCGCATCAATGACTGCCTCTCCCGAACTTGTAACTGCACTCTGATTGGTTACAAGTCCTACTCTTTTTCCTTTGACAAGTTTTGTGTGATACTTTAGAAAAACATCAACCGACGGCACAAATTCCGCCGCACTGACAGTCATACAGCAAAATAAAAAAAACAAAATCAAACGTTTCATAAAATTATTCCGTATCCTTGGGATTTGACTCTTTGTAATAAATAAAACCGTCTTTGTGTTCGGCATTGAAATTCATCATTACGATTTTTGAACCGTCAGATGTCATAAAAAATCCGGCATGATCGTTAATGTTGGAGCCTATGCGTTTGAACCCTTGCGAATTAAGCTGACTTTCACAGTTGAATACCGCATCTTCTGCATTGTAAACAGAACTGAAAGTGACATAAACAGTTTTGCGGTCGGGAAATTCGATCACACGCTCGTGGACCGCACCGCCACCGGGGTTGGGAATAACATACGGCAATGGCGGCACACTTTTGGAATTTGCAATATTGAAAGCAAAACAAACAGCTTTGCTGAAATCGCCTGCATTATAAACAAGATAACGCATTCTGCCGGATTTTATCACAGTATTCAAACTGTTGAATGAAATATTTTTTAGGCGCAAATACCGCAGATGTTCAAGAAATTCTGCATAAGTCATGTTCAAAAGACCGACATTCAGAACTCCCCTGCTTCCGTTTATAATAATATCTTCTTCAAAAAGAGACTCAAAATCAAGCAGATCACGGAGTCTGCCGTCAATATTCTGCACAGTATTTTTGTTTGGTGAAACTCTTTTCCAGAAATCCTTCAGCAGATACACATCCGCCCTCAATGACAGAGAAAAAGAAAAAATCAGCAGAAGTGTTATAATCAGCAGCTTCATTTTCCGAGATTCCAGATCTTTCTGCTGACAGAACGGGTTATGCCGGGACAGAGACGGCTGAAAAATATGACATAACGATACCAGAATGGATAAACAACCATGCTTTTCCGTTTTTTTACTGCATTGAAAACTTTTTCTGCCAGTTTATCCGGCGAAGTCGAACGGTTGCCGGGAGTGTCCGGAACTTCACGGACTTTAACGGCACGGGAGGAAAAACCGGTATCAATTCTCCCCGGCAGAACAGAGATAAGATGTACATCTGTTTCCATACGAAGACTTTCATTGAACATAAGAAGCGCACTTTTGCTTGAAGAGTAAGTACTCATACAGCAAAGCGGCATTTGTGATGCCACACTGCATATTTGCACCAGAGAGCCGTTGTTTTTTTTCAGGATGTCAAGCACCTGCATACTGAGGTCAACAGGTGCGAAGTAGTTGAGTTCCATTATCTTGCGCAAGTTTTTATCAGACAACTCTTCACAGAGTGCATAAACTCCGATACCTGCATTGTTGATCCAGACATGGATATTGAAATTATCTTCTGCAATTCTTTTTACAATATCTTTTCTGGCATTTGGATCGGTTAAATCACAACTGTAAAAACGGTCACACGGCAAATTTTCACGCTCATTGCGGCTTACAATAACGACGGTATAACCGGCATGTTTGAAACGTTTTGCCATTGCAAGTCCGAGACCGCTTGTTCCGCCGGTTATGACAACAGTTTTATTTTCAGATCCCATAGACCCGGCTTCTTCCTGATTTCTGTTTCTGTTTAACTGAATCATTGTAATCTTTCATCCGTTTATGATCGCTGTCATTAAGTTCCTTCATAACTTTATCTGAAGAGTGCGGATTCTCTGATTTCGGTGAAAAAACGAAAGATCCCGGATTGGGATTGAGGTCATTTGCGCGGCTGGTGCGGTCAAGCTCTTCAAGCTCAACACTGTTCAGACCGGAGAGGGAGGTTATACGATCCTCCCTTGCCTGTCTTGCCCGCCGCATGCGTTTCTCCTGCCGCAAACGGTATTCCTCTTCGGTACTGAGCCTCGGTTTTTCCTTGACACAGCCTGCAAAAAATACCGCCAATACGGCAAAAAATATTAAAATGACCCTCTTCATTGTTTTCTCAAAGATGTTTCAGAGCTTTTTTGCCGATGTCTTTGCGGTAAAATGCGTCAGCAAAAGAGATTTTTTCAACACCTTTGTACGCATTGGCAATAGCTTCCGGAATGCTTTCACCGAGAGCGGAAACCCCAAGGACACGGCCGCCGTTGCTGACAATATTTCCATCTGCATCAAATTTAGTTCCGGCATGGAAAACAACTGCTCCTGCATCTGCGGCATCCTGCAAGCCGGAAATCACATCACCTTTGCGGTATGAACCGGGATAACCGCCTGCGGCAATAACTACAGAAAGGGCGGCTTCTTTTTTCCATTTTATTTCAGCTTCAGCAAGTTTGCCGTCAACGCATTTTGCCAGAATATCTGCGAGATCGGAATCCAGACGGCGCATGACGACCTGTGCTTCAGGATCACCGAAACGGACATTGAATTCAAGGACTTTCGGACCTTTGTCAGTGACCATGATACCGACGAAAATAACTCCTTTGAAGTTAAATTTTTCAGCTTTGACACCGGCAAGAAAACGGTCAAGAATGTTTTTGTGGATAAAATCCCATGCTTTTTCATCGACAACAGGAGCAGGTGAATATGCACCCATGCCGCCGGTATTCAAACCTTTGTCATCATCGAAAATGCGTTTGTGATCCTGTGATGAGGCAAGAGCAACGATAGTATTGCCATCGGTAAGTCCGAAAATTGATGCTTCTTCACCGAAAAGACACTCTTCGATAAGCACTTTGGCGCCGGATTCACCGAATGCACCATCAAAACATTCTTTGGTAAAGTTGACAGCATCTTCACAACTTTCTGCAACAAGCACACCTTTTCCGGCGGCAAGACCGTCAGCTTTGATAACGATGGCTTTTTCGCCGTTGGCAAATTCATTTTCAATATATTTTTTTGCATTTTCAAAATCGGTAAAATCGGCGGCTTTGGCAGTGGGGATACCGTATTTGAGCATAAACTCTTTGGCAAAACTTTTACTGCCTTCAAGCTGGGCGGCGATTTTATCAGGCCCGAAAATCTTGAGACCGCGTTTTTCAAAGACATCAGTAATACCGTCACAGAGCGGAGCTTCAGGTCCGACAACGGTCAAATCAATTTTATTGGCGATTGCAAAATCTGCAAGTTCATCAAGTTTATCAACTCCGATATTGACGATTTCAGCTGCAGAACCGATACCGGCATTGCCGGGTGCGCAATAAAGTTTGGTACATGATGCACTTTCAGCCAGTTTCCAGCAGAGAGCATGTTCACGACCACCTGAACCGATAACCAGAATATTCATTTTTTTCTCCTTGATTTTATTTTATAAACGTTGATACTTATTGAGTAATATAATCCGCAAAAACAAGTTTTCCAGTTAAAAGTTGACATTTTTTGCATTTTATAAGCCGTACAGTATCACATAATGCAAAAAAATCAAAAAAAAGGAAAATATCATGGCTATCGAATTTCTGAGAAAAACTCTCGCCGGCAAAATCAGTGATCTTCTTGACATTGAAGTTCCGCTTATGACAAAATCACCGAAAGAGGTTAGAAAAAACAACGCAAAACTCAACTTTGACGGTATGCATATCGAAGAGGAAAAACTTCAGCAATGTTACAATTTCACCTTCAGCTTTTTCTCCGATGACAAAGATGCGGCTGAAGACAAAATAAATAAAGTTTCAGAAATGATGCGGACAAGTTTTCCGGAAATCATATCCGACGGAGAAAATAAATTCTGCATGCGCTATGTCAATGTCAGAAACAGTTCAACAAAGACTTACGATTCACCCGGTATTTTTCTTTACGTTTCGGAACTCACATTCTCAATAATAATGTAAATCCCGACACTTTCCAAAATTATAAATCCGCCTTATTTTTTCAGAAAACGCAACAGCAGCGGAACTGAATTGCAGCCGATGATATTGCCGAGAGTCGTAATTACAAGAACTCTTACAATATCGGCTGTAACTTTTTGATAAAGTGCAATATATGCCATATTGGCAACACAATGTTCATATCCGGACAGAATAAATACGACCACGCAGGCAAAAAGCAATACAACCTTGGCAACCGGAAATGCCTCCGTTTTTTTGTAAGTATTGACGGCAATAAACATCAGTATCCCGCAGAAAATACCGAGAACCAGCAAACTTGCATTGGAATCATTGCACTTTGATTGCATCAATGCTTCAAGTTTCGGCAGAATTTTACCATAAGTTTTTGTCTGTGCAATCAGAGTTCCGGTAATTATCGCTCCGACCAGATTCCAGAACCACACTCCAACGCAGAACAATGAATAAGAAAAATAATCATTTCTTTTCTGCTGAACAGAAATATAGCCGACCGCACCCGTAAACAGTTGAAAATTGTAATTGACAATAGTCAAAAGCCCGAAAGCAAACAAGACTGATCCGACAACCGCATTGGCGGCAGACAGAAATGCCACTGCCGCCATAGCAATAAAAACACCTGCAAGTATTCCGTAAATAATTTTCTCTTTCATAAAAAAATCCCTGATTAAAAACAGATTATCATTATCAGTTTAATATATTTTCAAACTGCAATGATTTCAAGTGCATTTTCAATAAAATAATCTTTAAATTTGCATTTGAATTTTCCAGGAAAGGCAGTTTATTTCTGTAATTTTTCAAGTTCACTGACGACATTTCCGAATGTGTCAAGCGCATCTTCTATGACTTGCGGTGTCGACAAATCAACACCGGCATTGCGCATAATATCAAGAACATCAAGTGAATCTCCGGCTTTCAAAAATGAAAAATATGCATCAACTTTTGCCTTGTCTCCTGAGAGGATATTATCTTTCAATTTCAAAGCCGCAGACATACCGCTTGCATATTTGTATACATAAAAATTATAATAAAAATGCGGTATGCGCGCCCATTCCATTGCAATAGCTTTATCCGCTTCAGGAATTGCTTTTCCGTAATAACTCTGATGTATTTGATAATAAATTTCAGAGAGTACATCGGCAATCAGAGGCTCATCTTTCTCTGCGAGTTCATGAATTTTCAACTCAAATTCAGCAAACATCGTCTGTCGGTAAATCGTCGCCCGGATCTCATCAGCCAGATGCCCCAGGAGATATGCACGCAGCTTCGGATCATCCGTATTACGCAGCAAATATTCCGAAAGCAGCAGTTCATTGGTGGTTGAAGCCACTTCCGCTGCAAAAATACTGTAATCAGCATAATGATAATGCTGGGTTTTATTGGAATAGTAACTGTGCATTGAATGACCAAGTTCATGTGCCAGAGTAAAAACATCATTCAATGTACCATTAAAATTCAAAAGCAGATAAGGCACACTGTCATAACAGCCGCTTGAATACGCACCTGAACGTTTGCCCTTATTTTCCATAACATCTATCCAGCGGTTGTCAAATGCCTCCTGCAAAACTTTGCAATATTCTTCCCCCAATGGGGATAATGCCTTGAGAACCAGCACTTTAGCTTCTTCAAAAGTATATTTCATCTCAACATCTGCAAGCAATGGATTATAGAGATCATACATATCAATTTTTTTCAGCTTCAATATTTTGCGGCGCAGTTTGATATAGCGTGTAAGATACGGAACTTTTGAATGAACAGCCTTTATCAGATTGGTATAAACTTCAGTTTTGATATTGTCGTCAAAAAGTGCCGCCTCCAATGCAGAATTATAATGGCGCACCTGACTTGCAACGACATGCCTTTTGACCGTTGTACTTAACGTTTCAGCGAAAGTATTACGGAATTTATTATACGCAGAAAGCATGGCATGAAAAGCATTGCGGCGCACACGGCGATCAGGATTTATCAGAAATGAGTAATAATTTCCGTGAGTCAGGCGTATTTTGCCGCCTTTGCCGTCAGAAATTTCCTGAAATTCCAAATCCGAGTCATTAAGGACAGAAAAAATTTCATTACTGCCGCCGAGAACATCAGAGTAAAGACCGATCAAACGTTCTTCCGCTTCGCTCAGCATGTGTGTTTTTGAACGTAGAAGTTCCTCCAGGCTGCGTTTGTAAAATGCCAGCGGCTCTCTGGTTATCCATTCTCTTATCTTTGTTTCATCTCCGGCAAGAATCTCCGGTTCAAAAAAAGCCAGCGCACCTGAAATTTTGGCAAAAGCACCTGAAATTCTGTCCATTCTGGCACGATTCGTATTATTGGAAGTATCCTCATCTGATTTTAAATGCGCATAAACATACAATTTCTCTCCGAGACGGCTTACATTGTCAGACAGTTCAATCCCTTTCAGCAGATTTTCAGGCGAATCAAGCAAATGTCCTTTTAAATTTTCAAGCTCTGCACACATCGGTGCAAGTTTGATAAAATCAGCTTCAAAATCTGCATCATTTTTATACATTTTACTCAAATCCCATGTCAATTCCACCGGGATCTCTTCTCTTTTCATAACTTTTTTCATTTCAAAAACCTTTCAAAAATATCAGATATTGTTTTTCTTGATTTTTTCGTTTCATTTTTCAAATATGTTGATTTCCAGCCGATGTACTCTTTGCGCAAAACCATCTGCGAAAGCAAAAATTTCCGCGTTGCATCATAGGAACTGCACTCTTTCAAACCCTGAATTATTCCGTATTCATACTCCTTGAATTCATTGAAAATCCTCCAATCTCTCAACAAATCATCAGCTTTTATTATTTCAAATTCAGATTTTTTCAGATTATCCATACGGACAATACAATTTAACTTCCTGCCGTTTTTTATAACATAATGCGAAACCATTCCGACAGGATTTCCTGACATATCAAAAACGGTTTTCCCTGAATCTCCATGCGTGACAGGAATATCAATTTGATAATAAAATTCATCAATACCAATAATTCTGCCAGTCAAATTTTTTCCGCCGCTTTTAAATTTGACTTTACTTTCTACTGATAAATTTGACAAATTTTTTCTTTTAAAAATGCAGTCTGAAGGCTTTTTTACAGGAAACAGATAAAGATCACGCACCTTTGAAACAAGCAATAATTCATCTCTCTGATAATATTTTATCTGTCCTGCCGAGTGAGTATTTCCGGCACTGCAGAATCTTCCGTCAAATGCAACCGTCAACTCCTCTGCACAACATGCAAATGCGGCAAAAAAGAACAGCAGCAACCGCAAAAACATATCAACTCCTTCTTTTGGCAATACAGATAGAATTGCAATCAGGGCATCTGGTCAGATTTGCTCCGTCTTTAGTCAAAAATGTATGATGACAATTAGTGCAATGAAAAAGTTTTGAATTGCTGAGTTCCCAGTTGAATTTTCTTACACGGAGAATTTCACGCACCCACAGAATCACAATAATTGCCAGCCATACTGTCATATAAAGCAGAATCATATTGCGTTGGTCAAGTTCTATCATAAAGCACCTCCGACTGAATCGTGTTCCCGATAATGTACAGTCAATATCTCTCCATCAGCACATTCTGAAAGTTTTTTTATCTCCTGATACAGCAATTTGATACTCAAACGATCCAATGCATGCCTGCCGCAGCTCTGCAAAAGCACAAGTCTCGGCAGACTGCTGCCCTGTTGGGGATTGAAAAGTTTGAAAACACCGCAATTCAGCGGAAATTCATTTGCCATACGCAATTCATCAACTGATAATGTCAGAGGCAGCACCAAACCTGAATCACTTACCGCAAAAGGATAATCTATTTTGCGCACACTGTTTTGAATTTTTCCTGTTTCCCGGCGCGGAAGGACAGATTTTACCGGAGTCATATCCGGCAGACTGCCATATTCAATTTTATTATTCTCATAAAAAACACTTGTATCTTTGCTGCTCAAATCTGCCATACGGACAAAATTCCGCTTCTCCTGATTGACAAAACGGCTGAAACTGAAAGGACTGTTTCCGCTTGAAAAATGTGTCGGGGCATATTTTGAAATATGCTCTTTGATCAACTGTTCCGATGTATTATCTGCATACAAACGCAGCATGGTAACAGTTGTATTACCACTTTCTGTCCGTTCCTGCCGGTCTGCCGGTACGGAAAATATCCAGAAAAACAGCAAATGTATTCCTATCGTCAGCAGAATTGCCTCCACTGCGATTATTTTACCGTATTTTACAGGATTGGTCAATGAATTTTTCATATTGTTATTTTTTTGTTAATGTCCCAATTTTGTGAAAGATAAAATTACTTGACAAAAATACACAGTAAATTTACCATAAAAATGTTGATTTGTCAAGCGGAAAATATTTTTTTCGGACGAATCAGTGAAAAAATTCACAGATCTCCTATAATTTTTCAAAAACAGGACTTTTTTCTGTTGTTTGAGCGGAGAAGTTTTTGATTTTAAAAAAGCGGTTTTGTCAGATTTTTATTTTTGACCGGAAATGCTCCGGATACTTATCAAACAGCATTAAAATCCATGAAATCATTAATATTTTGCGATGTATTTTTTCCGTTTTGAAATAAGCATTTACAAAAAATGATGTCGCAATAAGTTCCGGCAGAAAAAGAAAAGTCATTAAAAAGCAATATTTAATCAAATTGACAGAACTTGACTCAGCAGAAAACGTCAATGAAATTTCAACAGCAATTAACAATATCAATTCGGATAAACACAAAATTTTAAAATTATTTTTCATTATACTTAATAACTGTATGCTAACATTTTATTTGCAGATAATATATTTCAAATACATAATATTTCAAATTGAATTTCATTTTTCATAAAATTTGAGCCAATTTCTTCTTCACCATTGGAAAAAGATAACTTTCGGTTGTATAGTGTATGTCAGACAATCTGTTCATTTTTACCTCCGGTCGATAGCCTGAGCTATAAAATGCACTCTTTGTCCAACTTTTTCAACTATTTTAAATAAAAACTTTTGAAATTACCTCATTTAATTATTTTATTTGCAGAAAGTTGAAATTACGATAATGTACAGATACTCTTATATAACGGCACATGCCTACGATAAAGCCAATCAGAGGGTGTCTTTCTCCGGCAACGGCAGATCAGAAGATTTTCTCCGGGACGGACTTACCCTGATCCATCGTGGCGAAACCTCATTTATAAATGAACCCTATGTCACCGGCGGCAATCCGGTAGAAATGACCTCTTTCGGAGAAACGGCAGATAAAAATGCATATACTTATAATTTGATTCAAAAATTTAATACTACACGAATACAAGATAACTTAATTTATGAAACTATAAAAACTCTTGCCATTGACAAAGACGGAAATAGTACATACGATTTTCCTGATAATTTAGTCTTGAATTGTTATAGTATTATTGCTATCCCATTAAATGACCATTCGTCAGAAGTCGTTGCCGCAGAAATAAATCCACCATTAGTAGCCTTTTATGCTAATTTAACATGGTCATATAATGCAATAAGACTTGATATGTCATTGGTAAAAAAAGGATTGCAGGAATGAAATATTTTAAATCAATAATTCTTTTTTTATTTTATACATCTTTGAGTTGCTCAATTTTTCTTACAATCTATATCAAAAATAGAGAACGTGAAATTTTATTAGTAAAACAAAGTAATGGGGATTATGCTGCAAAGTATAAAATTTCTTTTTGGGAAAAGAATTTTTTTTCTACATACCCAAGATTGAAAATAATCAATACTTCTTCAAATATCTCATTAAAACAGCAAGGTTCTCTATTTAGACCTGATATTCAAACTCATCAATTTTCAATTTGGAAAAGAATTGTACCCGACAGGGATCAACTTATAATATGCGTTACTGGTATTGAAAATAAAACTTCACAAAATCTGCGTGGGGAAATTATATTTCCATTAAAAAGCGATAGTGCAAATATTTATCATTTCTATATAACAAGTATTATTTGGCTTATTCTTTATTTGAAAATAAAAAAAGTAATGTTAATAAAGTAAAGAATAAAATATTGTTTTAGGGATGGAAAAATGAAACGAGTTATTACACAAATTTGTACTTGGATATATGAATTTATTTAATGACTTTTTCCCTGTAAACTTGCGAGAAGTGAGAGCTGTAAATGAGTAATTGGAAATATAAGCTCATTTTGAGAAATAAGGACAACTCAATAATTCCTGCGAAGAGAATATTTATCCTTTTCCTATATTCTTTTTTTATTTTCATTTTGTTAGTGTTATTCTTATATTTCTACTTTTTGAGGAATTGAAAATGATACAGGAGTTCTGCATATGACACGATTCTTGATAACAATGATATTTCTATTTCCGCTGTTCCTTACTGCGGAAACAATCATTGTCAAAACGAAAGCTCCGCAGAATAGGAATGCGGTGTTTCAATACCGTGTTCCGAAAGGATATGACAAGAACCGGAGGGAGATGTATCGGGTATTGGTGATTTTCGGTGGCAGAAATACCGATGGCAAAGCCGATGCTTCCGGTCGTATGGGCTGGGGCAAATGGTGTGATGATAACGGAATCTTTCTTGTCGCTCCCGGCTTGAAAAATGATAACTATTGGGAACCGGAAGTCAGGCAAGCAATCTTTTTGCCGAATACTCATGGTACTTTCGCAATGCTCTTGTCCGAGCCAACTATCGCAACTATGCACGCAGCAAGCGCCCCACAAGTTGATCCCTGAAGATGCCTTCTGTCAAAAACTTATATTGGCAATCGGCAACGATTCTTGTTCTGTCAAGACTATAATGGAGAAGCTGCAATTGTCTGACCGGAAAAACTTTCTCAATAACTATCTAAATCCTGCGATCAAGGATGGCTTTGTGCGGTTGCTTTATCCTGACAGTCCCCGCCATCCCCGACAAAAATATCTTCTAACCGTAAAAGGAATTGCTGTATATCAGGAATTAAAAAATTATCAATTATTTTTTTCAAAGTAGTAGATTTGAATAACATATATCGACAATAAAGCAATCCCACTATATTTCAGTTAATTAAACATAGTTTATTTTACTGTTCGATTTCACAATTTTTATTCCTTTCAAGTTAAGGTTTTAATATATTGTTATTCAACAAATGAAAATCCTTGAAAAACTCCTGTAATTCTCCGTAAATCATAACAATCTCCTGTATTATATTCCGTTTTAAAAATCAGGTTCGTCTTTTGTATAAATCCATTTGCCGTTGGTAAAGTCAGGGAAAACAACCGGTATTCAGCCAAGAGCAATCGACTGTTCGGAAAGACACGTCACTGCCATCCATGCCGCACAATCATAAACATCTATCGGCGGAGTCGTTTTAGCAATTTTGCGGATTCTATATAACGAAGATAAATCTTTTCATATTCTTCAATTTGATCCAACGGACTCTGACGAAACTGTGAAACCGCATTTCGATACTCCAAGATTTCAGAGAAATTCGATTTTTCAAGCAAGTTTATCAAGAATTTTTTTGACTTCATCAGCGTGAGGCTTCTCAAAATGGTTGAAGGGAGCTGCAAGGTAATCCTGACAGATTCCTTTCTGAGCAAGAGCGGATTTTAGTCCTTTTATCATGCTTGACTGGAAACTGCCGAGAGAGTAAAGTTTGCGTTGAGCATAGATTTTCTGCTGGAACTCCTGCATTTTTGCAACATCACCATTGATTGCTGCGTTGTACATTCCGACAAAAATTTCGGGATTGAGATTTGCACCGCCTGAAACACCGCCGTCCGCTCCGAAAAGTACGGATTCACCCAGCAATTCTTCAGGACCGACAAAAATTGAAAAATCTTTTCTATCTTTCAACGCCAGCAGAACTTCATGAAAGTCCGGCATATTGGCGGAACTGTCTTTGTAGCCGCGGATATTGGGGATTTCTGCAAGTTTTTTAACCAGAGACGGCTTCATATAAACTTTGGTCATGCTCGGCATATTGTAAACAAAAAGCGGGAGTTTGCTTGTTTCAGCCAGATATTTGTAATAATCAAAAAGTTCAGGTTCGCCAAGATTAAAATAACACGGAGGAGCAGCAACGACACCGTTTGCTTTACATTCAAAAGCAAACTGTGCCTGTTCAACTGATTCCTGACATGCAGCAGAAGAAATGCCGACAAGTACGGGGATACGGTTGTTGACGATGCGGACGGATTCTCTGACCA
>JAFVPG010000360.1 GCA_017505415.1 Lentisphaeria bacterium
ATTGCCGCATTTGTCTGACACTGAAATTCGCCGCATTGAGCTTTACTTTTAAGTTGATGCGGTATTTTTTACTTAAAACTGCCGCTTTTTCAGGCATAATACCCCGGACGGGATAGTCCCGTTCTGAAAAACATCAAGCAATGGGGGTATTATGCAAACTTACCCGACCAAGTCCGGCAGAACTTATTTCTTTGCCGGACTTCTCTTTGCCCTCATTCTGGGGGCGTGCGGCTACAGGATGCTGCACAAAGGAACGCTCACCGTGGAAAAGGCTGCTCCACGGAAACCTGACATTGCCGTACTGGATGCCAGAGCCAAGCCCCACTTTAACCTGGCGAAGCAGAACATCCCGGCTGTCGTGGAAGAGCTGACCAGTTACAGCAGTATGGTCAAGTTTAACTTATAACCCAGTAACCAAGGTGTGGTATCAACAATGGTACTGCACCGGGATTTACTTTTTATGCCAGCCTTATGACGGATAGTATGTTGACCAATCTTCTCTGCATTCCCAAGGATATGGGTAGGTATATGTTCCATCCGGCTGCCGCTTCACAAAGGGATAAAACTTATCCCAATAATGTACATAACAATTATTAATAAATTCAATAACAATGATATCTAATACTGTTTGATGAATACCAGAACCATAGTCACATTTTATAAACAATAATTCCCGATTATCTTTCTTTTGCACAGCAAAGTCAACACATATTCCTGAGACTGTATTGGAAACAATGAATTTTTCTCCAACACTCAAATTTTCTGCATATGCTGCAATTGGTGAATTTGTAATCTTTAATGGACATTTTAAAAGTTCAACTTTTGAATTCCAATCGGCATCAATGACAGCATTTTTTTGATTGGTAGATCGATACCACTTATCATCAACTTTTTGCCACTTTCCTGCTGTGTTTTTGTTAACAGGAGAATTACTCCATTTTTGCAAAGAATGTAATGTTTGAATGGCTTCTTCTTGAGATACTGTTTTCATCCATGAAAGGTTCGGTTCTAATTTTTGATTATGTAATATTGAAATATCTGTTAACACTTCTTCAATTTTGTAACCGGTCAATGATTCTATTTTTTTGCAAGTTATCTGGTTAAGAATAACATTTTCAAAACGAGTCAACCATCTAAGGTTTTCCAATCTATTGTTTTGGCGGTTGGTGTCAATGTGGTCAACAACATAAATTTTGGTATCACGGAGACCATAGAAAGCTGTCGCAACAATTTGATGAATGCGAGCAGATCCTATGAACATATAACCGTTATCTTGAGACACTTTGCCAAAAGTCCAAATATTATCTGTTTTTCTAACTGATTTTTTCGGATGACGCATTACTGCTCCATTATCTCTGACAGAGTAGGTTTCCCCTTTAAATTCACATATAGTCTCTTTATTAAAATCATTGATATCAACCATAAAATCCTCACATTATATCAATTTTTTTCCAAAGATGCTTTATGCCGTCTTCTCCGAGTTGTTCTTTCAGAATTGCAGCAAGTTCATCAAGCAGCCACTCCGGCTTTTTTTGCAGCGGATTGGTCATCAATAAACAAATTGCGGCGGCTTTTGATTTAGGGACAATGCGTTCTTTCAGCAACGATAAACCTGCATTCCGTGCCAATTCCATCACGACGGCAGCGTTATCAGAAGCGACACCGCCACTCAAATCCATTGCCGAATTTATGTGAGAAACCAGTTTTTTGGCTTGCCATACAGCATTTTTTTGTTCCCTGATCAACCGGACGCCATCCGGTGAAGTCATGGAATCACACACGCTATCTCGTCCGGCATAAATATCATTTTGCAATAAATACGGATTACCGGAATGAAGTTCATCACTGAAAATCTGAAATGCTTTCAATGCCTGATCGTAATCGACATCACTCCATCCAGACGGCAGATCTGCGATTTTTTCCAATTCCAGTTTCACATCTTTAGGATCTTTTTGAGAATTTCTCCATCCTAAAAATTGCCAGTCGCGAAAAATTTTATCGGCAACTTTTTTAAGATATTCCTTTTTTCTGAAACGTTCCTGTTTTTCCTGATTCGTGAATCCCATATCAAATTCCCTTCTTTGGTTATGTAATTATACGTATAATATAATAACCTATTATAAAAATGCAAGTCCATTTGCAAAAATTGTGCTGAAATTACATGGAATGAGTTCGATATTGTACCGGATTCTTTTCTGACAGTAACAAATCATGGATACACCTCACTGATGGATGTGCCCGGTTTCATTGCATCATGCCGAGGCAGTGTTCAGGAAAAGTGGTGGCAAAAGAGGTCTCCACTGTGTGAGATATTTGTGGGATATTTGTGGAGCAAAGCCAATCCTTCCACCGTTTTTCAGCAAGGTGGAAAAATTGTTGTAAAAGAGGTAATTTGAGCACAAAAAAACCGTCTTTACAGACGGTTGAACAGGTGAATGGCACTGGGAGATGGATTGCCCTCGCTTTGCTCACGCACATCGCACGCGATGTCGAACCAGATGATTCGACTCCACGATGTTTCACATCGTTCACGGCTGAAGCCGTGATCTCCTCCACATCTCAACAAAAACGCACCTCTTGCGAGATGCGTTATTTTTTTAAGATGGTGGTGGGAGATGGATTCGAACCATCGAACTCGGAGAGAGCAGATTTACAGTCTGCCGCCTTTGACCGCTCGGCAATCCC
>JAFVPG010000361.1 GCA_017505415.1 Lentisphaeria bacterium
ATGACTCAAAATAAAAAATGGCGGCTCGCTTTTTAATGCTCCCCCACCATTCTGAAAGGCATTTTAAGCTCAAAAACTCAGAATTTTGATGTGAAATGAAATTCTAAAAATCACTTCAAATACGAAAGAGAATATTCAGACGAATGCTATTCCCGAAAGTACGTTGTCAATAGTCCTGGTAACAGTACCTCCTGCTTTATTTCACCGATTAGACTCATTGGCTTTTCCCTGGGCATAATAAATCCGCCATCATGCTTTTTGTGTGGGCGGTACTTGTGATAATAATCAACGTATTGGTGTATTACCATTCGCAGCCCTTCTTCAGAAGTAAATACACAGTGTGACAGGCAATCGCGTCTTATATTGTTAACGAATTGTTCTGACACGCAATTCATCACTGGCGCCCCAGGTGCAATTTTTATCGGGGATAGTCCGATGCTCGCCAAATACCAATCAACTTCTTTGGTATAACGCCTGTCCCTGTCTCGTATCAAAAACTTTGCGTCCTCCCCCAATGGACAAAAGCCGTCAGTCCAGCTTTTAAGAATATTTATAAGCCACTGTTCCGTTGCATCTGCAGTAATTCCAGCGATGACCACCCGCAAGGTTTTGAGATGTATAAAAAACAGAATGTCATATTTAACAAGGGCGTGATCCGTCCAAACATACACAGAAAAGAAGTCTCCGCCCCAAGTTATGCCTTCGTGTTTTTTCAACCAGTCTTTCCAATAGATACCCTCGCGTTTTTTTCTCACATCCCAGAACCCCATTTTATACAGCAATTCTCCGACAAAAATCCTGTCAATTGTAGGAAAATCCTTCCGCAATTCGGCTAAAATTTGTCGTTTACCCCAAGTCGGATGTTCATCTATAATTTCCAATATTTTCTGCTGGTACATCAAAGCTGTCATTCGTTTCTTCGGAGTTTTGGTAGGACCGAGCGATATGTGAGTTTGAGCCGCTTGTGCATTAGAATATTTCACGATCTGCCCCGGAGACAGCAACGAAATTTTATTCGTATGCCATTTTTGAAATTTAATAGCCTTTTTTGCAAGACAAATTTTTTCTTCCCTTGACAAACGGATTTTTCCAAACCTGATACGACACATTTGCTTCAAAATAAGATTTTCAGCACGTAAATATTCATTTATCAGGAGGTTTTCTTCCGTAACAGATGCTTGCTCTATATATTTCATCAACTTTCGATGAAAACGCTTATAAAGCCTTGGAATTCTCATGGTCAATTCAGAATCATTCATTGTACAATAACTCCTTTAATTTTTGCGTTTTTCAGATTCTCCATAAAGTCCCGCCATGAAATTCCGGCACTAGTTCTATGGGTTGAATTCGGAATTTGATTTTTTCTCAGCATCTTTCGAACCTTATAGGATGAAATATCTGTAAAACCAAGCTCGCGCATCATCGATACAATATGAGCTTCACTCCAAGTAATGTTTTGCATTGCCATTGCAGTGACGATATTCTCAATGTCAAAATCACATTCGCAATTTCTTCTTCTGGGAGGATGTTCTTTGTAGTATTCATATCCCCGTAACAACTGTTCAAAAGTCATAACAGATACAATATCCCGACGATCAGCAGGAAGTTTTTTTGCCAATGCCCCCAATATTAAAAAGCATCCGGGAGTATAATCTAATAGGAAACTATCATTGTCGGACAATTTATTATACAACAGTTTGTTTTCAGTCATTAAATATTCTGATTCTGCCTCCACTTGTGTATCTATGTCGAATTTTGTAATTTCCCGGATAAATGTTCTGTAAAGCTCATATTCCTGCTGCTGGCGCATTTTTTTCCTAATGTTAAGAGGCAAAGCTTTGTAATAAGTCTTATTTTTTGTCATTTTCTGACTCCTCTATAGATTGCAGATTAAAAATAGTTTTGATTTTTTCACTGATTCCCACTGGCACATCAGTTATTCCAAGTTCCCAGCGTGATACCTTTTTACCAGTCTGACCGAGCATTTCTCCAAACTTGTCTTGCGACAACTTGTGGTTCTTTCTTATCTCAAAGATTTCCTTCCCTGACAAAACCGGCGGCGGTACAAATACAGGCTTTTCCCATAAAATCCACAGTCTTTCATTTTCTTCCTGACTTGGTCCTCTTTTACCTCTCATCCAGCGGACATAGGTTTTCTCCATAATTTCCATAACCCGGATAAAATCCTTTACCCGCAGATTCTGCCTCTTGCGAAGTTCCGTGATTTTTTCCGCTGAAATTCTTGGAAGTTGGATATTGTCAACGAAAGTACCTGAAAATACCTGCGTATGAAGTTTGCGTATTTTCACTGATTCATTGAGTGTTGGGGCGCTTATTCCGATAGACCAGCTATGTACCTTTACATATGAAACTTTGAGAATAATTGACAGATGATAGTCCGAGTATTGCATTTTTTCTTTTAATGCCATAAACTCTTCTATGGTCACCGGAGTTTTTTCATACTCTTGCCTTTTTATCTTATCTTGCAGATCTTTCAGTTTGTTTGCCTGTTGAGTACTTGGAGATGAATGTCCGTTTTTCCATCCCCATGCTTTATATTCAGCAACATGCAAATAAGCTGCCAATTGCGGGATCGTCCAATTGAGCTGCTGCAGAATTTCTGAAAGTTGTTCCGGTGTAATTGTAACCTTGGGCTGAATTGTCTTCATGGGAGAGCCACATTCGGGTAAACTTTTTGCTGCGTCAGCTGAAAGCGATCGTAACTTTTGACAATATTCTTCACTTGGCTGAGAAGATCCATTTAACCAACCGGAAACCTGGCCATGGGATACTCCTACAAGTTTTGCTAATTGGGGCTTGGTGACATTTAATTTTGCTTTGATATCCTGCAGTTCAGCAATTGTCATTCTTATTTCAGGGGTATCCGGTGGATGTGGAATTCCTGGAGCATGCAGTTGGCGAGTCTTTGTACGGAAAAGTCCATGAGCTTGGAGAATTTCCCGACGTTCGGTAGCTGTCATATAGCGCATTTTTAATATTTTTGTTTCCAAGGCTAACGAAGGGGTAATGTTTCCGCGTTCTATATCATGATAATGTTTTGTGGAAACTTCAAGAATCCGCGCCATCTGATCAATATTACAGGCAAATGCCATTCTGATCTGTCCTATTATTTCTGGAGTGAGCGAACATTGTATGGCTTGGGCTTTTTTAGAAGCGGTTGTTTCGGCAGCTTTTATTCCTCGGCTTCTTCTAAGTAAATCCACTTCCGCTTCAAGAATTTGTACTCGATTTCTTAATTCTGCTATTTCCTCTGTGAAAATTTCCAGCCATCGCCGTATCTGTACAATCAGCGGATAGGTTTCGATTTGTTTCAAAAAAACATTTTTTGAAATTTCCGTTAGCTTCTGGATATCTCCTTTTTCAATCATAATTCCTCCATGTCAGTATCAATTTTTCTTTTATCTTCCAGCTCGGATATTTTTTTTATACAAATTGCACGTATTTCATCGCACCTTTTCAGACCGGGGAACGAATGTCCTCTTTCCCAATGTGAAACAGTTACATTTTTTACATGCAGCATTGCGCCAAATTCAATTTGAGTCATATTAAGTTTCCTGCGAAAATTATACACTTCATCAGGCGTTAATTGTGGCACTATTTCTTTTGGTGCATTATTCCACAGTTCCCATAACTTTTGATTAAAAAGTTTACAGGGACCTCTATGTCCACGAATCCAATTGCCAATAGAGTTTGGATCACATCCCAAATACGCACTAAGATCACTCATAGAGAAGCGATATAAACGGCAAAGTTCTTTTATCAGTTTCACCGGAAAATTTGGCAAATCAACAACCGGCGTGATTTCCCCCATTGCTACCTTTCTTTGAAGATTGCGAATCTTTATCGTATCGTGATATGTGATGTCCTTATGACCGCTTTCCAATGCTTGTAATCTTCTTACTGTCATATGCAGTTCTCTCGCCATCCAATTTATTGTTCTATTCAGGTTCCTGCGCAACATAAAAAAATCTTCAGACGTTGCAAGTTCACCTTCATATTCAGGAGCAATCTCTCCTGTTTGAATAGATTTTTGTAATTGCTGTATTTTCTCCATAACTTTTGGATTCGGAGCTGAATGACCGTTAATCCAATACCACACGAGGTGCGGTTTCGCGTGAACATGTTGGGCGAGTTCCCGATGTGTCCAATGCAAATAATTCAGTATCTGTCTGATTTCCTCTGCAATTTGCTTGTTTTTAACAGTAACTGCTGATGGCGGTTCAATAGCAATTTCAGGATTAATTTTTTTCGCTTCCGACAGCAGGACAAGGAATTTTTCAATTATTTCATTCGCAGGTCGGATGCCTCTTCTTATCCAATTGCTGACAGTATGGTATTTGGTTCCAAGTTTTTCTGCTAACTGACGTTGACTCAACTGAAATACCTTGCATACATGTTTTAGTTCATCACGGGATACTTTGGGAGGCGTTTTTTGTTTCGGCTTGGGAGGTCTTGATTCTACCGGAGCAGTATTTTCTTCCTTCTTGAAAGGAGCCTGCAAATCTCTGCCTTTTATTTTGCTCAGTCTTAAAATCTCATCCTCAACCCATGGAGCCATTAAAGAAATTCCCCGTTCCCATTCTGTATACTTTCGTATCGACACATTCAGTAATTGCGCCATGTGGCTGATTTTTAATTTTTTCTTCAGACGGATTTGCTTGACTTGCTCTCCAGAAAGATGTCGAATCTCAGACGATGTTTTATCCGCAGATTGCTTTGCGTTTTGACCATAGTTCCATGGATGTCCCAAAACATGTTCAACTGTACGGGTTCTTTTGGACACTTCCCGTATTTCGCTTTGAACATTTTTCAAAGCGATTCCGATGTCTCCCCAAGACGAAAATTTTGCCATTGCTTTACGAAAGGAAGCTTCGGCTATTTTTGTCAATCGTTCTTCCATTCTTTTCCTCTGGTTTTGTTAATAAAAAAAGCGGCGAATCACAGTGATTGCCGCACAAAAATACATTGTTGTTTTGCAGGGGACAAAACAGATCTTATTTGATTTGATTTGATTAAGATTGAATGTGCCAGTCTGTTTTTTTATAGGTTTACTTTACATTCAACTGTGAGCTGTATGTAAAGCCCCAATCGAATCGCTGTTTACGCATATCATAAATTCCAGAATTTTTCAATTTGATTGTAATGTAATTATGTTTATAATATGCTGTGGATGGAGCAAATTCGCTGGTGGGTCTGCTGAAACGATTGTTTAAGGCATAACGCAGGAATATGCCCTCCC
>JAFVPG010000362.1 GCA_017505415.1 Lentisphaeria bacterium
AACTGCGACGGCTACCATCTTGAATTTCTTGCAAAATGTACCGATTGTATCGAAAGATCCGTCCGGCAAAAAACATAGGATAAACCGCCCCCGCTTTCTCTCATCTGACATTTTCACAAAATTCCGGACAATACCAATTTTCTAAGAAATTTTTATATTTCACTTGAAATTTTTTCCAAAAGATTTCCAAAATATTTTCTTTATATCCGACAGCATTATGACGATAATATTTGATAAAACTACTTTTGACCTTATGTTTACTTCTGATACTTTTCAAATCTTTTTTGCTATTTCAATAATGAAAGAGTATCTTTAGTATTGAACGGAATAAGTTCGGTACTGTACCAGACTCATTCCAAATAATAACCTTAATTTGTCTAAATTTTTTGGGACACATCAGATTAACTAATATTTTTTATTACATGATATTATTTTACTTGTTTCTCTTATTTGATTAGTAAGAAAATCTATATCTTCTTTTCTTATATTATAACAAGGTGATAACCTACATGTTCGACCTTGCCTTATTGCTTGTAAAAGAACACCGTTTTTTTGTAATTCAGATAAAAAATCTTTTGATATTTCTTGGGGAATATCAAAACCATATAACATACCCGTTCCTCTTACACCGGAAATAAATTCAACTTCTTTTGATAAATTTAAAAGTTGAGAATATAAATATGAACCCATTGTTTTTATATTTTTTAGTAAATTATCATTTTTAATTCTGTTAATAACATAACTTGTAATTGCACAACTTAATGGATCATTTTGATGAGAAGAAAAGTGTACAATTTTTCCTTCAATTTTTTGAGCAATTTCCGTTTTAAAAGTTACTGATGATACGGCGAGTCCAAGCCCCATTGCTTTTGCGCAAGTTAAAATATCTGGTTCTATTCCAAAATGTTGATAACAAAACCATTTTCCAGTCCTTCCAAAACCTGTTTGGCATTCATCAAATATTAATAAAATAGCATATTTATCACAAAGTTCTCTTAGTTTAATAAAAAATTGTTTTTTTGGAATTAAAATTCCCCCAACTGCTAAAATTGGTTCAACAATTACTGCAGCAATATTATCATTTGATTCTTTAATAACTTTTTCAAAAAACTGTTCAAGTTCTTTAGTTGTTGAAAAACAATCAATACTATAATTGGTTGTACTTTGTGGTCTAGCCCAAGCTCCGCCCATAGTAGACTGCTGACTTCCTAATGTTAAGCCATGATATCCTTGAGAAAAACTTAAAACGCCTGTTTTTTGGGTAATAAATCGTGCATATCTAATTGCACATTCATTTGCTTCTGATCCTGTTGATAAGAAAATTGTTTTATTTAATGAGCCGCCTGTAATTTCAGCCATATCCTTGCATGCTTTTAAAACTTGTGGCGTTAATGTTGCTGTATTAGTATGATAAATTTTCTTTAATTGTTTTGAAATTACATCTTGTAAACCTTCATCGTTATGCCCAAAACTCAAACAAAACTGTCCTGAATTCAAATCAAGATATTTGTTTCCATCAATATCCCAAACATAACAACCATTACCACGCTCTAAAATTGCATTTGAAAATTTAGTTGCCTCAAAAACATATTTTTTTGCATCTTCATACATATTTATGGATTTTTTTAGATTATAATGCATTATACATCTTCCTTATACCGTTTTCCAAAGTGTATTTAGGTTCATAACCTATTTCTTTTGCGGCTTCATTAGATGGAACATTATCAAATGTTGTACCATTAAATTCTACATGATTAATTTCAAGTTTTTTATTAAATACTCTTTGAGTAATTTCAATAAGTTCTTTTATACTTTCAATACTTTTTCCTGCAATATTATAAGTTCCGACTTTATCTGATTTTAGAGCACACAAAATTGCATTTGCAGCATCTTCAACATATAAAAACTTACGTTTTTCCGCTCCCGTTCCATAAAGATTAAATGTTTTATTATTTTTTATACAGTCCAACAATAATGGAATAATTCTTACAATTGGTTCATTTTCACCAAATACTTGAGAATATCTTAATATAGTTAAATCTAAATTCCCGGTTAAAGCTATACTTTTAATATACTCTTCCCCTGCAAGTTTCGCAATCGCATAAGGTGTAAAAGGTTTTAATGCAATTTTTTCATCATATTCTGTAATTTTAGGTATACCAACAACATCAATACTACTTATATAAATAAATTTTTTACAAATTTTATGAGTATATTGAGCAAAACGAACAAAAGGTTCTAATGTTGAGTACATTGCATCAACATAATTTTCCTTCTTTTGCCCTATTAATGGTATATTTGCAGCCATATAAACTATAGAATCAAATTTATTTTTACTAACTAGCTCATCAATAAACTCTTGTGTTAAACTAGTCAAATCGCATTTTATATAATTTACATTATCTTTACTAACGATGTCTTGCCTTGTTAAAATAAAACAATTATATTCTTTTTTTGCAAGTTCTACAAAGCGCTTCCCAATAAAACCCGTACCCCCTGCAATCAATATATTTTTTTTAGATGCCATATTCATATGCCTCATATCTTCTTGTAAAAATTGTATCATAATTGATGTTGTAATTTGTTTCTATTTGTTTTCCCTGAATTAATTTTAATTCATCAAGTATAAAATCAGCCCCTGCTCTAACACTATATTCTGTTCCCGCAGGAAATCTTGGATTTACTTCAATTAAGCTTATTTTATTATCATTTATAACAAATTCGACATTTCCGACACCATTATAGTTAAGAGTATTTGCAATTTTTCTAACTATATTTTCTATTTCTTGTGATTTAAAAATTTTAACAACAGTTCCACAACCATTTGAATTTCTAAGAAGTTCTTCTCTTGAAAGTGCAAAAAATTGATTATTTTTAATATCATTAATAAAATCAACTGCAATAAATTTACCTTGTAAAAATTCTTGCACTATAAAATCTTGTCCTTCACACTCTTCTTTTATATAGTCAAAATGCTTCTTTGACTTAATTTTCACACAACCAATACTTGCCCTTCCCGAATTCGGTTTTATAAAAAAAGGATAATCAAATTCATTATTATAATTTGATATTTTAATTGTTTTAACATATATTTCAGGAATATGTTTTTTTATGATTTCAAAAGTTTTAAATTTATCTCGACAGTTTTGTACTGTTTCAAAATTTGGCGAGCATACTTTCACGCCTATATTTTCAAATTCATTTTTAATTCCTGAAAAATATAAAATTTCTTCATCTATTATTGGTATTATATATTCGATTTTATTTTCTTCACATATATTAAACAAAGCTTTTTTATAATTTCCCATTTCATATATACTTGGAACTGTATAAAATTTACTAACTTCATTTGAGGCTCGAATATATTCTTTACTGAAAATATCAACACCAACGATATAGTGTCCTTTTTTCATAAGATAATTTGAAATAAACGTACTATTAAGAGTACCCAATGCCGTAACTAATATTCTCATCATTTTAAAGTCTCTAAAAATTGATTGTAATCCCGAATATAATCAGATTCGTCATAATGTTCAGAAGCAAGAACCATTACAACACAATCAGAACTGAAATTTGTAAACTCACGCCAGATATTATGTTTGATGTATAATCCCTGATACGGTTTATCTAAATGAACCGTTGTGCGTTCTTTGCCGTTATCTAAAATAAAATCGCAAGAACCTGAAGTACAAATAATCACTTGTTCAAGTTTTCGATGAGAATGTTTCCCTCTAACAATATCTCTTTGAGTTCCGTAAATATAATAAACCCGTTTGATATCAAATGGAAATTCTTCTCCTTTTTCCAATGCGACAAGACTTCCACTATGATCTCCTCTGACCTTAAAATTTATCAATGAATACTCAACCATAAAATTTATGTTTCCTTATTTTGTATAATTCATGGTATAAATTAGCATAAATATATCAAAAAGCAAATCGTTTATTTTATATTTTTGTTTATTGTCTATGATTTTATTGAAAATATTTTAATCTTCTAAAAAATTCTTATATTTTACTTGAATTTTTTTCCCGAATATTTCTAAAATATTTTCTTTGTACTCAATAGTATTGTGACAATAATATTTAATCAAATTACCAATATGGAATTTTATTCTATAATTTTCAGTTGCTATATTAAATATTTCCAATAATTTTTGATTCTCATTTTCAGTTAATATTTTTCGTTCATAAAGATAGGTTTGTTTCATCATTTTTATCATATAATCTTTTTGGGCAGCAGTATTGGTTTGATGCCAACGATATGAGAATAATATTTCGTCAAGATATTTGAATTTACCTGTTTTTGATAATTGCAACATCATAAATAAATCTTCAAGAGGTGCTTCTGGTGTATGTTGAAAATTTTTTAAAGCAGACTTACGAATTAAATACCCGTTAGGGACATGATTGCCTTTTAATAAATTTGAATAATTTCCAAAATTATCTGAGTTGAAATTTATAAATGGGAAATCATATTGTAATTTTTGAACAAATGTTTTAAATTTAGCTTTTTCTAATGATATTGTCCTGCGACTGTTATCCCATCCGATAAGTTCATTCTCGCCATCAATAATTTCATTATCCCCAACACATAAAACATAATCAGGATTATGAATCAAAAAGTCTAATTCTTTTTCTACAGCTTGAGGCTTTGCCATATCATCAGAAGCGATTAAATAAATAAACTCACCTTGGGATATAGAAAGAAGTTTATTTAATGTTTTGCAAGTTCCTTCATTTTCTTTTGTTTCAAGATGCACTCTTGTAAAACGTTTCTCGCATTCTGATCTCATTTCTTGAATTTTTTGCCATGTGTCATCTTTTGAGCCATCATCGACAACAATTAATTCAATATTCTGATATGTTTGTTCCATAATGGATTTTATGGCATCTTGTACATATTTCTCATGGTTATATGCCGGAATTAACACTGAAGTTAAAGTATCCATTTTATTCTTCTCTGTTTTTGCCTATTATAATTTGTATTCTCATTCCAAATAGATACAATTTAATATATAAAATAGTATTTATTCTTCTGAAAAAATGTAATAATATTCCTTTTTTTATTTTTTTTGTATAAAAAAATTTGTTTTGGTCGCTTAGCCTATCAGAAATTTTTACATTATCTAAAAATTTCCACTCAAAATTCGTTTTATCATAATCGTATAAATTTATTGCTCTGACTGAATATATGAAATGCATATTTCCCGCTTGGATTTCTGTATCGGCATGGGCATTAAACATTAATGTATAAAAAACAAATTCTTTATTTGGATATAATTTTTCAAAAGATTTTTTTACATTTTGCATATGTTTTTGATCAAATTCAAAATTTGTAGCACATATAACTAAGATTTTATGAGCTTGAGAAATTTTCTTAAATAACCGTTTAACACGCTTATGTATTTTATCATAACCTTTCTTATAGACTTCTTTTTTATTTATATCGTCATTAAAAAGATGAATGTAACGATACCCAGAGATAATATCCTTATATTGATATTGCTCCCGAGCGTCTCCTCTTTCATCTTCTCGCAATTCAACAAGATTTTCTTTTTTTAAGATATCTTGAAATTCATTTTTTAAGTTATTTGCGAAATAGTCAATGGGTTGAGTATCTGCCATGAACGTATAATCAAATGGTAGAGAAAACATTCTTATTTTTCTGAAAACACATTGACTGGCAGCTGCACAATTACCTCCCATGGATATGATTAAATCAAATTTTTCATGTTTACTCATTTTTAATCCTGTGCATATTTTTCTTTAATTGATATTGAGATAGTATTAAATAAAATAATCTTTGACTTGGTAATATTTATAGGTTCTTTATGAATTATATAAAAAAGCAAATTTTTTTTCTGTAAAGATTTATTTAAACACGAATGTAAACATTTAACTGCTATGTACTTATGTTGCAATAAATCAAAAACTCTGGGGTAAGTAGATAATATAGATAAAACATCAATATATGAATGAGATAATATGTAATTGTATATTATTTTTTCAACAATAGGAGGATATGGTTTTGTTGACCAATATCTATCATATGTATCTAAAAATATTTTTAATATTGATGTTTTTTCACTGGTATAACTGTTAGGGTGAATGCGGTAAATAAATGAAACAGTGTCAGTTGTATAAATTGATAAATTTTGATTTTTTTGTATATGTTGAAAAATTTTTGTCCTGATAATAATATCATCTCCATAAATATCTTCATCATATCCATGTATTTTATCAAAAAGATCATGTCGAATAATATTACCCTGAATTGCAACAGTTCCTTCATAGTATTCTAATTTACAAATTTTATCAATAGGTGTATTAGAGTCAAATCTAGTATCTTGAACATATGATAGATTAGTTTTATTTTTTTTATTTTCTAATTTACCTACTGAACGTGAAATGGCGAAAACAATATTAGAATTATTTTGCATCATTTGAAGTTTTTCAGAAAATGCATCAGGGGTATAGTAATCATCTGTTGCCATGAATGTTATAAATTCTCCAGAAGCTTCTGCTGCTGCTCTATTGCAATTTAGACCAATATTATGAGTATTTTTTTGAGTTATAAGCTTAAAATTACATAAACTTTTCTTTTGTAATTTTTTTAATATTTCTACACTATTATCCGTTGAACCATCATCAATAACAATTATTTCTATGTTTTTATATTTATTCGCCCAAATAGAATTAATACATTCTTCTATATATTGTTCATGATTGTAACAAAGACAACAAATTGACAATAGATTTTGTTTATACATATTTATTTATTACCTCAACTATTTTTTTGATTTCTTCACATGTCATAACGGGGGAAATAGGTAATGAAAGAACTTCATTATGGATTTTTTCAGTAATTGGCAGATTCATACTTTCAAGTTCTTTATATGCACCTTGTCTATGAGGTGCTGTCGGATAATGAATATTAGTTTGAATGCCATTAGTTTCCAAATGTTTCTGCAAGGATTCTCTATTATCACATCTAACTACAAAGACGTGCCAAACATGAGCATTTTCATCATAAACTTGCGGCAAAGTAATCTTCGGATTCTTAATGTTTTCACGATAGTATTTTGCAATTTCACGCCGTCTGGCATTATCATCGTCTAAATATTTCAGTTTTACATCAAGAATTGCCGCCTGAAATTCGTCAAGTCTGGAGTTGGTTCCTTTGTAAATATGATGATATTTATAATCACTTCCATAGTTTGCGATAGCTTTAACTTTTTCATAAAGTTCAGGATCATTAGTAGTAATGCCACCGGCATCTCCCATCGCTCCGAGATTTTTGCCGGGATAGAATGAAAAAGCAGCTGCATCACCAAGATTTCCGGTACGGCGATTTTGGTAATAAGCTCCATGAGCCTGTGCAGCATCTTCTATTACTTTCAGATTGTATTTCTTGGCTAAATTCCAAATTTTTTCCATCTGAACAGCTTGTCCATACAAGTGAACTACAATAATTGCTTTAGTTTTAGATGTAATTTTTTCTTCAATTAAATCAGGATCTATGCAATACGTATTAATATCTGGTTCAACAAGCACCGGAGTACAGCCATTTTCTGATACCGCAAGAATTGTCGCAATAAAAGTATTTGCCGGAACAATGATTTCATCACCAGCACCGAATCCATATCCTTTAATGATCAAATTGATTGCATCAAGTCCATTTGCAACTCCTAATGCATATTTCGTTCCGCAGTATTTTGCAAAATTTTGACAAAAAGTATCATTTTCTTTGCCTTGCAAATACCAACCGCAATCAAGGATATTTTTTAAACGCTGATTAATTTCAGCTCTGAACCGTTCATTAATTTTATGTAAATCTAAAAATTTTATCATATAAAACCTTTTGGCTTAATGTATAACATTCTTCAGTTAATATAACATAATAATATATAAAAGCAAGTTGCATTTTATTTTTTTATGCATTGAATCTTAATTATTTGCAATAATGAAAAATTGCATAGTACATTTTTAGTTTTCCAATAAAAGAAATATCTATTTGGCGTACAATATTTTTTGCTTTATTTGTAAGTTCTTTTTTTTGAGAGGCAGGAGTACGTTTTGCTGATTTTTTCAACATTCCTGATAATATTCTTGGAAATAAAGCTTTATTTTCTTTCCATAAATTGTTTTTTTCCCAGAAATCATAAATAATTTTGCTGCCCAAAACAGCATCGAATGCATGTGTATCTGATGATGAATTCTGTATGTTTGTGATAGAATTTTGTCTCGCTTGACGATAATAATATAACTTATCGGAGATACAAAAAAAATTTTTGCAGAATGAAATATATTGCCAATAAAATATATTATCTTCATGAATAAAGCCTGTTGTAAATTGTAATTTTTGTCCTTTAATTATTGCTGTTTTGTATAATTTGTTACATGCAATAACTGGGATATGTTTTTTTAAATGGGGCGTAAGTTTTGTTTGTTTGTGTGATATGCTTTTTTGAAAATAAGGTAAATCTATATATGAAAAAGTATCATTTTCAATAAAACCTTGCACACCCCACATTATCATATCAATATCATTATGGTTATGTAAAATATTTATAATTTTCGAAATACAATCTTGCGATATAAAATCATCACTGTCGACAAAGGTTATCCATTCATTTGATACTAATTTTAATCCTGTATTGCGAGCAGCGGAAAGTCCTTGGTTTTCCTGGTGAATTACTTTTATTCTTGGGTCTTTAGCTGTATATGCATCGCAAATCTTTCCTGAATTATCAGTAGAACCGTCATCAACTATGATAATTTCAATATTTTTGTATGTTTGATTTATTATACTGTCAAGACAACGAGGTAAATATGGTTCTACGTTATATACAGGGACAATTATACTGATGGCATAATTAGTTTGCATTTTTAACTCCGTTTTTTAAGTGTTATACGCAAACCCAATAAACATAAGACTTTCCCGAAATCACTGTTGCGAATTGAAAATATTTTTTCGCCGAAAGATAATTTTTTATCAACCAATAAGTAAAGTTTTCGTATTTTATCTGCATCTGCAGTCAAAAAATTTACTATGTTTTTTCTTATTCTGATAGATTCATCTTTTTGTCTGTTCGCTTGAGAAATACTTAGATTTTCGCCGTTCCAGCGGTAGAGGAGAAAGACTTCGGGGAGGTTGACCATTTTTGCGACTTTAAGAACTCTGGTCCATAACTCGTAGTCCATCGCGGTTTTGTATTCCGGATCGTAGTAGAGATTATATTTCTCCACAGTGGATTTGCGGTACAACAATGTGGAATGGCAGATCGGACACCCGTGCAACAGTTCCAGATAGCCGAATTTCAGAGGAGGAGCCCACAGCTTGTATTTCGGAAAGTATTCCTGCCAGCCGCCAACGTAATCAACTTCAGGATGACTGTCCAGATAGGCACAAGTTTTTTCAAGCCGCTGAGGCAGAGCAATGTCATCATTATCCATCTGAGCAATATACTCACCGCGTGCCAACTGGATCATTTTGTTGGTATTGCCGGAAATGCCGAGATTCTTTTCGTTTTTAACATAACGGATTCTCGGATCATTATATGAGGCAATGACTTCATCCGGCGCTCCATTCGGAGAGCAGTCATCACAGATTATCAGCTCAAAATCAGTATAGGTTTGCGCTAAAATACTGTCAATGGCTTCCCGTAAATATTCATGCCGGACATTGTAGACCGGCATGATTACTGAAATTTTTGGATTTTCTGAATTCATTTGAATTATTTTTTCTTTTACTTGGAAAGTCAGGGAAACAGCTTTCTTTTGTTTTACATAATAAACCGGATGGACATTCGTTTCACTTGGAAAGAAAAGTAAATCAGGGTTCACGAATTGATTCGTTCATAGCTTTGATAAACGGATTGATAATGTAGCTGATTATGCGGCGTTTGCCGACTTTGATTTCAGCTACAACGCGCATACCGGGCATAACCACATCTTTGGGATTGAGGAATGCTCCACTCATGACAAGCCTGACCTGATAGAAAGAGCCTTTGCGTTCTGCATCAAGTCTGGGATTGTTTTTGGCGCCGTCCTGACCTTTTTCAAATGCATCCTGAGAGATGTAACGGACAGTGCCGTCAAGAGTGCCGTGCTGCTGGAAGGGATAAGCATCAAATTTGATACGTCCGGTATCGCCGACTTTGATCAAACCGACATCTTTAGCTTTGACGTCGACTTCGGCTTCGAGAGGGACGTCAAGCGGAATGAGGGTGATAAGAGATTCAGCTTCACGGACGGCAGAACCTTCCTGGAAGGGGGCGATTTCATGAACAACAGCATCACAGGGGGCGCGGAGTTCAAGCAAGTCATTGTAACGTAATGACTTGGTGATTTCACGTTGATAAGCGAGCCAGTTGCGTGTGACTTCGACAAGTTCTTCAACGATGGCACGTTTCCAGTCAGAAACAAATGTGCTGCGTTCAGATTTCAAACTCATCAGCTGATGGCTGTATTCAACAATCTGCATGTCGAGCTGATCCATTTGGATTTCGTAGCCGATAACTTCGATTTCAGCTTGAAGTTTTTCTTTTTTTGAGGCTACATTTTTTGCATGCAGATCGGCATACATATCTTTGATTTCGTTGGTTTTTTTCTTGCGTTCAGAGTAGTCGCTCTTGCTTTTTGTCAAAGTTTTGTAAGTATTTTCGGTACTTGCGATATTTTCGTCATAAGCGTTAAGTTTTTCTGTATAGTAACGCTTGCGTGCATCGAAAATCATTTTCTGCAAAATGAGATTGTTTTTCAGGTCGTCACGGAGTTCAACTGGCAGTTTCTGATCGGCATCAGTAAGTTTGCCGGAGAAGTCTTTTTTGGTATTTTCGGCTTCGAGACGGCGGCGTTGAGCTTCGAGACTGGAGAATTGTTCACGCTGTTTTTCAAGTTCTGCTTTGTTGAAAGTCGGGTCGAAAGAGATCAGAAGATCGCCTTTTTTGACTTTTACGCCGGGCAGAACATGAACTTTTTTGACCACAGTACGTTCCAGCGGCTTGATAGTGAGCGGGGGGCGTGTGGTGACGATTTTTCCTTCAGCCACAACAACTTTGTCGATTTCGGTAACGCATGCATAAATCAAACCGAGAACGAGCAGAAAGAGTATTGAGTACCAAACGATGTGGAGCGGAAAACCGGGGTTTTGGTGTTCAAGATAGATAGCATCAGGCTGAAACTCTGCGGCTTCACCTGCGATATGATCTTTTCCGACGATTTTGTTGTAAATTTTGTCGAAAAAGGAAGTATTTGATTTTTTATCAGTCATCGTCTTCGGTTCCCATTTGTTGATTCCAGAAACTGTTGTACAAACCGTTTTTGGCAATAAGTTGTTTATGATTTCCCTGTTCTACGATCTCGCCTTTGTCCATGACAACGATGTTATCGGCACGGCAGAGGATTGAGAGGCGGTGGGAGATGATGAATACGGTACGGTTTTTTGCAATCATTTTGAGGTTGCGCCGTATCATGGTTTCGCTTTCGGGGTCGAGAGCGCTTGTTGCTTCGTCAAAGATGAGCAGTCTGGGGTTGGGCAGCAGGGCGCGTGCGATTGCCAGACGCTGACGCTGACCTCCGGAAAGGTTGGAGGCGTTTTCTTCAAGCATTGAGTCGTAACCTTTTGACATGCGCTGGATGAATTCATCAGCACCTGCCATGCGTGCAACATAAATGATTTCCTCCATAGTGGCATCTTTTTTGGTGATAGAAAGGTTTTCTTTGATTGTTCCGTGGAAGAAGTAATTGTCCTGCAGAACGATACCGATGTTTGAACGCAGGCATGAGCGGTCGATTTCACGGATGTCGATACCGTCGAATTTGATGATACCGCCCTGAAGCGGATAAAGTCCCTGAATGAGTTTTGTAACGGTGGTTTTGCCGGAACCGGAACGTCCGACCAGACCGACTGTCATTCCGGGAGAGATATGCAGATTGAAGTTGTTGATAACGACCGGACCGTCAGCGGTATACTGGAATTTGATATTTTCCAGAGAAAGTTCACCGCGGAGTTTGTGCTGCAATGAACCGCCTACGGATTCTGTCGGATTGTTCATGACGACACCGAGCATTTTGACGGAAAGTGCTGTCTGCTGGTACTCGTGAACCAGTCCGACGATTCTGACGAGCGGAGCAGTGACTCTGCCGGAAAGCATCTGAAAAGCAATCAAAGCACCAACTGTCATGTCCCCGTCAAAAACAGCCATAGCACCGATCCAGATGACGGAGATGAACATGAATTTTTCCAGCATCTGACTTATTGTACGGGCGGTCAGAGAGATTTTTGCAACTCTGAAATAACGGGTGATTGCATAAGCAGCGGTATCGTTCCATTTGCGTTGTTGAGTAGGTTCAAGAGCGAGGGATTTGACGGTGCGGATACCGTTGATAGTTTCCACGAGCATGCCCTGACGTTTTCCTTCTGCCATGTAGAGTTCTTCGAGGCGGGCCTGGAAAGGCTTGATAAGGACGGCGATGACAAGAGCCATCAGGAAGGTGAAGAATAAAACTACAAATGTCAGTTTGACACTGTAAAAAAGCAGGAACGGCAGGAATACGGCAAGAGAAAAGAGTTCCAATGCGGAATGGAAGAGACTGCCGGAGAGGAAGCCGCGGATTTTTTCTGTCTGCTGCATGTGTTTGATAAGCACACCGCTTGATATTCTTTCATAGAAATCGACCGGCAGACTGAGCAGCTTGGCAAATGTCCTTGTGGCAAGTCTGATGTCGATGCGGTTGGTGGCAAAGAGCAGGAAATAATTTTGAATGTATTCCATTGCGGCATTGAATATCAGAAGTACTGATACCCCGATACCGAGAACTGTCAATGTATTGTAGCTCTGATGTACCAGAACTTTGTCAACGACAAGCTGGAAGAAAAGCGGGATCGCCAATCCGATAAGACTGATTGCCAGAATTGCAATGGCAACCTGAGTAAGCAATGATTTCTGACGGTAAAATTCAGGAATGAACCAGCGGAGTCCGAAAGGCTGATTGTCGTCAAGCAGAGAGTAATGACGTTTGAAGAAGATAACTTTTGTCTGGAATTTTTCTTCAAATTCTTCCTGTGTTATTGTACGCATACGTGAGGAATTGGCTCCGTTGACGAGGGGGTCCCAGATGAGGACTTCGAAAACGGGTTCGGCAGATTTTTCTGCTTCTTCCTTAAGTTTTTCAGCGGTAACGACTTCAGGTTTTTCGACGGGGATTTCTTCTGCATCGGGAATGAGTTCATCTTTTTTGTTTTCTTCATCCGGTTCTTCTTTTGAATCGGATGAAGAAATGACCTGAACGGGTGTTGCCGGAATTACTTTTGCTTCAGCATCAATGATGTCCGGATTTTTGATTGGACGTGCGCCGCAGAATATAACGGATTTGCCATCTTTTGTGAATCCCATAAAGGGGAAGACGGTCCCCATTTTGACCAGTTTTTTCCATGAAAGTTCGCTGACTTTGGTTTTCAGTCCGAGTTTGTCTGCGATGGCACAGAGAAAATGCGGTTCCGGTTCATCTTCTTCGATGGCGTTTTCGTGCAGGAGCAGATTGACATCTGTGATGATACCGTGATGGCGTGCGATCGCAGTGAGAGTATACAGCGAAGTGTGTCTGCCGTCAGCTGCGAAAGAGGGATTGTTCAGATTCCTGAGGTATACGACACGTTTGGTCCATGCATTTTCGAGTTTTTCCTGTTCGAGGAAAATAACTTTTCCAGCACTTTGACTCAAGGGGTCGAAAATAGCAAAAGTGGTTGGCTGATTTGCCAATTGAGCCTTGCGTGTTCCGAGGAAGAGTACGAAGTTGCCGTTTTTCAATTCAAGGAAAACCGGAGCTCCGAAGTAAGTGGACAGTTCGTCCATGTTGCATTCCGCATTGATCTCAGGGGAAAGTTTGAGTTTTTCCGCAACATTTACGATCAAATCGAAATCAGCTGTTCCGTCCTGACCTTCGAGAAAAGCGTCTAAATTTATGCCGTTTGGCAGAAGTTTGACGATTTCTTTGAGGCAATCGACGGCAGTTTTGCGTTGTTTTGTTTGTTCACTCATTGAATCACCATGTTTTTTGTAAGAGAAGTGCTTTTATAAAAACACGAATTTACGAATAAATACTGCTTTGCGGAATTAACCGCTGTTATTTTCTTTCAGGTTTTTATTAAACTGCGAATCCCTTTGGTTGTAGATTACTTTATAATTGTACAATTTACAATATAATGCAAATTTGTAAATTCGCAAATTTTATATTGCTTTTTTTTTGATTTTTTTGATATAAACTGTATTTTTTTAATATTTTTATTGAAAAAAAAGCTGTAAGCATTTGAAAAAAGTGATATTTGAATGTAAATTGTCTGTAATATAATATAAATACTTTCAAGGAAAGATAATGAAAACTCTTAATTTGTATGTCACCAGAGCATTTCTGGTAACTTTTTTTATGGCACTCGGAGTGTTGACATTCGGGATGACGGGAGCGCGTATTGCCCGTATTCTTGATGTTATTGCAAACGGGTTGCCGATCAGTGCGTTCCTGCAATTTCTGGTCTATATTATGCCGGTGGTGTTGACTTTTACTATTCCGTGGGCAATTATGGCGGCTGTGATGCTGGTTTTCGGCAGATTGTCTGCGGATTCTGAGATTACGGCAATGCGTGCGTGCGGGATTTCTCTTTTGCAAGTGGTGTCTCCGATCATTCTGATTACTTTAATGATTACGGCGTTGTGTCTGTATATCCAACTGTTTGTAGCCCCCATATCCTATTTCAAGGCCCGTCAGCTTACACGGGATGCCGCAATAAATCAGCCTATTGCCATGTTTGAACCGGGACGGCCTCTGCATTATGAGAACACTATCATCTACATTGATGACAAAATAGATAACAAAATTTTGAAAAATGTTCAGATTTATACTGTTGATCCCAAACGTCCCGGGGAGGTGGCACAGGATGTAACTGCCGGTGAAGGTCATTTGGAGATGGACAGGGAAAATCAGATATTGACTATTGTATTGAAAAACTGTCTTACTATTGACAAAAAAAGTAAACAGGAAACCCGTGTTGCCTCAGATGAGCTGCGGTTCCATTTCAATTACGGTAAAAGTATTACAGAAAATGCCCTTTTCCGTGCACCTAAATACATGTCTGCCACAGAACTTATGGCAAGAATCCGTGACGTAAAAAAACTTTCTCCCAGAAACAGAAAAATGGAATGTTCTCTTGAATGTCAGCTTAACTGCCGCATCGCTCTCGGGTTGTCTCCGATAGCTTTTCTGCTGCTCGGCATGCCTTTGGCTATCAGAACTTCACGTAAAGAGACATCGGTGGGGTTGTTTTTGAGTGTGCTTCTGGCGGGAACATTTTTTATTTCCATTCTGCTGCTGAATTCGATGACCGGCAAGCCGCAGTTGTATCCGCAATATCTTTTGTGGCTGCCGAACATAATATTTCAGGCACTTGGAGCGTATCTGACGTTCAAAGTATCACATCTCTGAGGAAATTACAGTGGCTAAAATTTATACAAACATAATTCTGACTTTGCTTTTTGCGGCACTTATCGTCATGGGGATCGCAGTTGTCAATTCCAATGACAGAATGTATTTTGCTTCGCAGAAGGTATTGACAGAAATGGAAAAGTTGAAAAATATTCCTCAAACGGCAGTTGTCAGAATTGCTGAAAAGAGAACTGCGCAAATTCCTGCGGCAAATGCGGAATATTTTGCTGCTGATGCTCCGCAGGGCGGGAAACTTGTGCGTCCGATTTCCGCTGATACTGCCAATTTGAATGTTATTATAAACAATGATGCGTATGCAAGTGAATTTTATGCTCTCTGCAATTCAGCTCTGGCGGAGAGAAATTACGGCAAGCCGGAGGAGTTTCAGCCAATGCTTGCAGAAAGCTGGCGTATTTCTGAAGATAAGCAAAGTTATCTGGTCAAACTGCGTCCGGGTATTTTCTGGCAGTCGTATATTGATCCGGATACTGCGGAAGAGGTTGCTCCGGTACCGCTGACAACGGCAGATTTTAAATTTTTTACCGATGTTGTACGTAACAAAGATGTTAATGCTTCTGCGCTGCGGGTTTATTATCAGGATTTGGATAGAATTGAAATCATTGATGATTTGACTATGATAGTGCGCTGGAAAACTCCGAAATACGGTAATTTGAGTTCCACATTGACGATGATGCCGCTGCCGAAACATTTTTATTGTGACAGGGACGGCAGATTTGACGGTAAAAAATTCAATAATGATCATAAACGCAACCGCATGATCGTCGGTTGCGGCGCATACCGTTTTGTGCGCTGGGACAAAAATGCACGTCTCGTTTTTGAACGTAATGAAAATTACTGGGGCAAAGATTACGGTATCATGCCGCCGTTGAAAACACTGGTATTTGAATTTATTCAGCATCCGAATACCCGTTATCAGGCTTTGCTTGCCAACAGAATAGATCAGGCTTCGCTGACTCCTGATCAGTGGTCGGTCAAAAGTAATTCAGATGAGTTCAAAAAAGCCTCGCTGCGCAAGTATCATTATTTGAGTTCAAGTTATTTTTATATCGGTTATAACCTGAAAAATCCGCTGTTTAAGGATAAACGGGTGCGGCAGGCATTGACCATGCTGGTAGATCGTGACCGCATTATCCGTGATATTTACAGAAAAGAGGCAGAAACTGTCATCGGACCGTTTGCTCCCAACAGTGCATATTATGACAAGTCGATCAAGCCGTGGCCGTATGATATTGAACGTGCCGCAAAACAACTTGCAGAGTGCGGCTGGCGGGATATTGATAATGACGGAATTCTGGAAAAAGACGGCAGAAAATTTGTGTTCAGTATCCTTGCTGTAGCTTCACATCCGATTCAGGAGAAAATGCTGCCGCTTATTAAAGAGAGTATGGCAAAGGCTGGCATAGATATGAAAATACAAACTGTCGAATGGTCGGTTTATGTTCAGAGACTGCAAACAAGAGATTTTGAAGTTTGCACCCTCGGCTGGACAAGTCCGATAGATCCTGAACCATATCAGATATGGCATTCAAGTCAGGCAGATATTGAAGGTTCAAGCAATCATATAAGTTTCAAAAACAAAAAAGCTGATGAACTGATAGAAAAATTACAGTATACTTTCGATATGTCTGAAAGAATACGCATTGCACGTGAGTTTCAGAGGTTGATACATGACGAACAGCCTTATACGTTTTTGTTTGTTCCGTATGCTTTGAATGCAGTATCGGAGCGTTATCGTAATTTCCGGCAGTTCCCGCAGGGAGCGCCGTCAGATATATGGTATTTACCGCAACAATTTATCACAGGAGAATAATATGATAAAAACAGCAGTAGTCGGTGCCGCCGGCCGTATGGGCCGCCGTCTGGTCGCAAATATTTGTGCAAGTGATGACCTGCAGCTTGCAGGGGCATTGGAGATCGCTTCATGTCCTCTGATCGGGCAGGATGCAGGTGTGGTTGCCGGTGTCGGAGAAACTGGAATTATGATTTCAGCTGATGCAGAAAAGGTTTATGCTGATTGTGACGCAGTTATCAATTTTTCAACCGCAGGTGTGGTTGAAAATACCCGTATCGCAGTAAAAAATAACTGTTCTGTCGTTATTGGAACAACTGCTCTTTCTGATGTTGATAAAGCAGAACTTAAAGCAATGGCTGATAACGGAGCAAGAATAGTTTTTGCACCCAATATGAGTGTCGGTGTCAATCTGCTTTTCCATCTTTCACGCAAAGCAGCGGAGATACTCGGCGAGGATTTTGATATTGAAATTGTTGAAATGCATCACAATCTTAAAAAAGATTCCCCCAGCGGAACTGCTGAAAGACTCGGTCAGATATTGTGTGATGCAAGAGGTCTGGATTACAAAAAAGATGTCCGTCACGGTCGTGAAGGAATGTGCGGCGCCCGTACCCGCAAAGAAATCGGAATGCATGCTCTGCGCGGCGGCGATGTCGTAGGCGATCATACTGTTATGTTTGCCGCCAATGGAGAACGTGTCGAACTTACCCATAAGGCATCAAGCCGTGATACTTTTGCCCGCGGAGCATTGCTTGCTGTACGCTTCCTTGCAAAAGCAGAAAGCGGTTTGTATGATATGCAAGATGTTCTGAACTTGCGTTAAGCGTGAAAATATGAGTAAAACAGTAAAAAAATTATGGATTATTGCCGGAGAGACTTCAGGCGATATTTATGGAGCGAAGCTTGCTCAGGAGGCGTTGAAGATCGCCGAAGAACGCAATATCGAATTGAAACTTGCCGGTATGGGGTCCAAACGTATGCGAGAGGCAGGAGTTGAACTGCTGGTCGATTCCACTGAACTTGGCGTTATGGGCGTGGTTGAAACTTTGAAACTTATCGGAACTTTTATCCGTATATTTTTCAAGCTGGTCAGACTTGCAGAAAAAGAACGTCCGGACGCTGTTGTGCTGATTGATTATCCCGGTTTCAATCTGCGTTTTGCCAAGAAACTTTTCAAATTGAATATTCCTGTTATATGGTATGTCAGTCCGCAAATCTGGGTTTGGGGCAAAAAACGCAAGCCTGTACTGGAACGTATATGTTCAAAAATGCTGGTGATATTCCCATTTGAAACTGAAGTTTATGATAAGGAAAAACTTGATGTTTCCTTTGTCGGTCATCCGCTGCTGGAAATTGTCAATGAGCGTACAGATATGACTCTCAAACGGGATGAAAATTGTTTTCTGCTGCTGCCGGGAAGCCGTGCAATGGAGGTCGGACGTTTGCTGAAACCGATGCTTGATGCTGTTTGTGAACTGCATGTCAAACACCCTCAACTTTACTTCGTCATTGCCGCTTCCCGTGCTAAAATGCGTGCTATGTGTGAAAATATAATTGCTGATTATCGCAAAAAACATCCGGAGTTGCCGGAAATCGAACTCAGTAATGAATCTGCCGCTTATTATCAGCAAAAGGCAGGAACCGGTATTGCCGCTTCCGGAACGGTTACAGTTGAATCTGCTATTGCCGGATTGCCGCTGGTGGTGGTTTATAAACTCAATATCATCACATTGGCAATAGCCCGTGTGTTGGTTAAACTTTACAGAGGATATTTCACAATGGTAAATATCATTGTGAATAAAACGGTTTTTGAAGAGTTTCTGCAATGGCATGTCTGCAACAGAAACCTTATTCCCGCAGTTGAAAAAATTCTGCCCGGCGGTTCACGCCGTGCCGAAGTCGAATCTCAGATGAAAGAACTTGTCAATATGCTTTCAAGCCAAGGCCGCAAACCTTCTTATGCCGCTGCAGAAGCATGTTTTGAAGTTATTGAAAACAATAAAAACATTGAACATAATAAACAACAACAGGATGGTACTAAATGAAGTATGAAGCAGTGATCGGATTGGAAGTTCATGTCCAGATCCGTACAAAAAGCAAGATGTTCTGTTCCTGCCCCAATCAGTACGGAGCAGAACCAAACACTTTGATTTGCCCGGTTTGCATGGGCTATCCCGGCACTCTCCCTGTGCCTAACAAAGAAGCTATTTACAAAACTGTGCGTGCCGGTCTTCTGACTGAATGCGAAATCGCACGTTTCAGTAAATTTGACCGTAAGAGTTATTTTTATCCTGACCTTGCCAAAAATTATCAGATCTCACAGTATGATCTGCCTTTCTGTTCCAACGGAGCCATTCATTTGTCCGGTAAAGGTTTTTCAGGAGAAATGCTTCCCGAAAAAACTATCGGCATTACCCGTATCCATTTGGAGGAGGACCCTGCAAAACTTACTCACTATGCTCATCAGAGCGGTGCAGATTACAACCGTTCCGGTGTGCCGTTAATGGAAATTGTCAGTGAACCTGATATGCGGTCTGCCGATGAAGCATACGCATATCTGACCCGGTTAAAAGAAATCATGCAGTATGGAGATATTTCTGATTGCGATATGGAAAAAGGTCAGATGCGCTGCGATGTCAATATATCTCTGCGCCCGGTCGGGCAGAAAGAATTCGGAACAAAAGCTGAAATCAAAAACCTCAACAGTTTCAGTGCCGCTCACAAAGCCATTGAATATGAATTCTGGCGCCAGTCCAATCTGCTTGATAACGGCGGCAAAGTTCATCAGGAGACAAGAGGCTGGAATGATGAAGCCGGTGAAACTTATCTGATGCGTTCAAAAGAACAGGCGCATGATTACCGCTATTTCCCCGATCCGGACTTGATGCCGGTCACTTTTACAGAAGAGGAAATCGAAGCTATCCGTGCCGACTTGCCGGAACTTCCTGCTGCCATGCGTGAACGTCTGGTTGCTGAGTATGGCTTGACTGAATATGATGCACAGATTTTGACTTCAGAACGGAATATTGCCAAATATTTTGAAACTGCTGCAAAAACTGCAATCAACAAAAAAATTCTTGCCAACTGGATTATTTCTGAACTTCTCCGTGAACTCGGCAATGCCAAACAGGATATTTCAGAATCCAATGTTTCACCTGAAAATCTGGCTGAACTTGTCAACCTCATTGAGAAAAAGACTATCAATGGCAAAATTGCCAAAGAAGTTTTCGCAGATATGTTTGTTACTTGTAAAAATCCTGAAGCTATCGTCAAGGAAAAAGGACTTGTTCAGGTCGCTGACAGCTCTGCTATTTTGCCCTTCGTCGAACAGGCTATTGCCAACAATCCTGCACAGGTCGAGCAGTATCATAACGGCAACGAAAAACTTATTCAGTATTTCGTCGGTCAGGTCATGAAACTCAGTAAAGGCAAAGCCAATCCGCAGATGGTAATTGAACTTCTCAAGGAAAAACTTTAAGGTTTTTATGTTTAATCAAACTTCCTTCATCGTATTGAAAAAAGAGCCGTATCAGGATGCACATTTGCTGTTGTACGGAATTTCTCCTGACTTCGGCAAGATGTCGCTTCTTGTTTACAATGGACGCAAGGCGGACAAAAATCATTTTCCGCAGGCGGATCTTTTTCAGGAATTTGAAGTTACTTTTGACAAAAAGGATAATTCGGATATTTTTACGGTGAAGGAGTTGGATTTACGCACTGATTTATCTTCGATAGCGGAGAATCTGCTTAACTTCAAATTTGCCGGCAGGATTGCGCAATTTCTGCTGGCTCATACGGAGAGTGATTTGCCGTTTCCGTTCACCTATGATGCGGCAAGGAATGTCTTTCTCCAATTGATTCTGCCGCCGGATACTCCCGGCAAATGGACGTTGGATGAAGCGGCGGCATCTTTCAAACTCTGTTATCTTTATGAAGCAGGACTTCTGCCGGAATTTGAAGGCAAGGTGGCAGAGCTTATGGAAAATATTATCAGTGCAGTGATTGAGGGGGCTGTTCTGCCTGTTCAATCAGAATCTTATTATAAAAAGTTAAATGAATATTGTAATTCATTACTTGAATATCATAATATTTCACGCTGAAAGAAAGGAATATGCGATGAAAAAAACACTTTTTACTCTTGGTATTGCAATGTTTGCTGCAGTGTTTTGCTGTGGTTGCGCACTGTTTAACGGCGGTATTTGCACCACAACAGAACTTGAAGTCCGCCGTGCTGTCGTTCCGGTAAAAATTGATGGTAAAATCAATGATGAAGCATGGAAAAGTGCGAAAGCCTATCCGATGTTCATTCCCAATGACAGACTCCGCACTTTGTGGAATAACCGTCCGTTTCAGGAAGGCGTAGTCCAGCTTGCGTATGATGACAATTATATTTACGTTCTTGCCAAAATGGTAGATGATGACCTTGTGCAGTATGGTGAAAACAGCACCCATCTCTATTCCCGCGGTGATACATTTGAATTTTTCCTCCTGAATCCGGAAAACGGTCATTACTGGGAGATTTACGGTTCAGCCAACAACAAATCAACTGTCATGTTCTTTGAAAACGGCGGCAAACGTATTTTCCCTGAAGCAATTCAGCAGAAAGATAAAATCGAACTCGGTGTGACTGTCAATGGTACTCTCAATAATTCAAAAGATGAAGATACCAATTTTATAGTTGAAATGGCTATCCCCATGTCTATCATCAAGTCCAAGGGCGATGTTTTCACCCCCGGAACTAACTGGAAAATTCTCTGCGCCCGTTATAACTATTCAAAATCTCTCTATGAATTTGAATTAACCAGTACAAGTGTGATGCCGAAGGCCAATTGGCACGATCGTAAATCATATTTGCCTGTTGTCTTCAAATAAGAATTAATTGGAAACATTATTGTAAAAAAGCTGTTGCAAAACTTAAAAAAGTTTGCGATGCCCTTAATTTTTATTGTTAAATCAAGACATAATATAATGGTTTATTTTGCTATGCGGGAGTTTAAATTTTTCGCTGTGTACTAAACGTAGACTGATTTTTTATTACAAGGGGGCTTACGCCGCCCCCTTGTATCCCTGGCGCCGGGTACGACCCGGTGCGATATTACGCTGGTGCGTGAATGTCGGCGGCTGTGTGGTGTTTAGCTATTTTTTCGGCGGAATGTTCGATTGCTCCT
>JAFVPG010000363.1 GCA_017505415.1 Lentisphaeria bacterium
CTTACTTATAAATCTCTGCGAGTTCGCAGGCGGGATAGAATTCTGAACCGAAATCTTTAAGTTTCTGGATCAGGAGGTCAAACTGCTGAGCGGAGTATTCGCCGCAATTTTTGATGATGAAGGGATCGGGAAGGACGGAACCTTCGCCATAGTGGAGGATACCTTCGGGCATGGGATGGAATTCCCAGGGGTGCATGTAGAAGCAGATGAAGGGATTTGCGCCTTTGTCGATGCAGTACTGGGCATAGTTGCGGATATGTTCCATGACAGCTTCGGCGTTTTCGGTACGCCAGAGAGGCCACTGGTCCATGTCGCGTCCGTACTGATCTTTGGAATCCATGGAGAGGTCGGCGAAGTTGGGGAGTTCGACGAGCTTCATATCGCCTTTTTTGGTCCAGTCATCTTTTGAGGGATGATAGGGTTCGAGCTGTTCGCGGTAGAAATACATGGGATAGGTTGCGTCAGCTTTGTAACCGTATTTTTCCAAGGCATTTACGACTGCGGTTGAACCCCAGAGACGGGGGCAGCGGAAAGAAGAGGGACGAACGCCGCAGAGTTTTTCAATGATTTCAGTATTTTTGCGGATGCGGTTGTCGACTTCTTCGGGGAGGACGGGGACGTCACCGGGGATTTCAAAGAGGGGATCGCCGATGGTTTCATGGAAAAGGGTGTGAGCACCGATTTCATGACCTGCGTCACGGACTTTTTTGAGGACGTCGACGTTTTTCTGTGCTGCGTCGGCAGTGAAGAAAAAGGTTGCTTTGATGTCGTGTTTTTTGAGGATCGAGAGGATGACGTCAGTACCGGGACCGAAGCCGTTGTACCACGGAGTCCAGCTGCCGATGTCAGTTTCCATGTCGAAACCGAACATAGTTCTGATTTTTGCCATTTTTAAATCTCCTTGAGTTAAGGTAAGTTGTTTTAGAAAATTCCCGGAATGGAGTCCACTCCGAGATGATTTTTTATGAGGTTGAGTATTTGTTCACGGGAGCCTTTGAAACAGTAAGTTTCACTGCCGAGAGAACTGCCATTGACTTTGTTGTTTGCTCCGACAGACATGGGGGCGATGGTCTCAAGTTCAAAGAATTTGAGTTCCTCAGAACCGTTGAAAATACTGTAACAGTCTTCGGTGGTGAAAGGTCCGCGCGGCTGGTCGTTGTCGGCAATGTCAAAGTATTTGCCTGTGCTGAGCATTTTGTTGCGGCGGAGAATGAGTAAATCACGCTCCGGCAGATATGCACCGATCCAAATTGGTTTCGGAGCCTGATGAACGGCGATTTGCAGACGGTTGGGACCGCCGAGACGGAAAGCAAAAACATTCTTTGCATAGCTCAAATTTGGGCGGGGATCGCCGTAAAAGTCGATATTAAGACATTTTTCATCCGCCTGAGTTCCGTCAAAAACACCGAAAGATACAGCTTGGGGAGTAAGATAGAATTGTTCCAGACTCCATGCGGCAATGAGAACTTCGTCCATTGTGTAATCTGCAAGCATATCAAAACGTTCAAGTGTTTCATAAGCAACGCCTTGTACACCGTATTTCTTTTTGAAATCGCAAATGCACAAAGGTTTGATTTCACGGTACATCTGCATTTTGGCGGTTATGCCTTTGCGGTTGAGCAGATTGACATCACGGGTGAGAACGATTTGTTTGCCGTCGGCTGATTTGACCTGATAGGGGGTGCGGTTGATGTCATCCTGAACATACCATTCGCCGTTTGGCGGATAGTTGTAGGCAAAAGGGCCGCCTTCCGGAGCGGGCCATAGGGAATTGCCGCCGAGGTTGTTGAAATCGGTGGGGGAGGGATTTTCTGCCAGATTGTAATCAAGTTTGTGCAGAAGTTCCCCGTCTAAAGTGCAGAGAATGCGGCCCTGCAGACCGGGAGAGGCGAGAATTGCGCCGTCACCGCTGTTTATGACTTGCAAATTTGCATCAAGTTTACGGATTTTTGCTTCACTCATAAGAATAACTCCTTATTAAAATATATGTACCCGATAGAGAAGATAACTTTTTTTTGCTGTTTTGCAATGTTTTTTTCAAAAAAAAATGACTTTTTTATGGGGAAAACTGGATTTTTTCTGTGCAGATACTATATTAAAACGTATAGCGATATAAAAAATAGGAAAGAATTATGTTCAGTAAAAACCGTGGACGGCCGTCAAAATATATCAGTATAAGCAATGAATTGAGTAAATATATAAGAAGCGGAGAATTAGCTGACGGAAGTCCGATGCCGTCAGAACGTAAATTGGCTAAACTCTTTGATTGCACGCAGGTTACACTTCGCAAAGCGTTGAAACATCTGGAGTCTGAAAAGATGATTTACAGCGTTCCTTACAAAGGACGTTTTGTCGGAATGAAAAACAGCGCCATGCGGGAGAAAAGCAATCTTGCCGCATTGATATTTCCTGATGATGAACTTTTTTATTATAAGATATTTTCCAGACTGGAGCCTTTTTTTCAGGAAAACGGTCAGCTTTTAAGCGTTCATATCACCGGCAATTCGGAGACAAAAGAGCGTAAATTGCTTGAGATGTTTGAGGCGAAAAATTTTGATGTTGTTGTGGCAGTGCCTAATCCGGCGTGCCGTGATATTTATGCTGCCGGGAAAATGCCGACGGTATTTTTTGATTCAGTGCTTGAAAAAGTCAATATTTCCGGAGTTGTGTCAGATGACCGCAATGGAGCGTATCAGGCGGTGAGACATCTTTTGAGTCTGGGGCATAAAAGGATCGCTTTTATCGGGCATGATTATGATTTGAGCGGCAGGAACCGTCTTGACGGTTATTTTGATGCATTGAACAAGGCGCATTTGGAAATTGTGCCTGAATTGATAAAACTGCAGCAGCCGTCGAGGGAGTGGGGGATTTATGCGATGAGTGAAATGTTCAAAAAACGGGATAAACGTCCGACTGCAGTTTTCTGTGTGAATGATACAGTAGCTTCAGGAGTGATGTATTATGCGCACAGTCATCATATTGAAATACCGCATGATTTGTCAGTATTGAGCTTCGGCAATACCGGAATCGCAGAAGATTTGGACTTGAGCAGTGTAGATCAAAATCTTGACAAAATTGTCGATGCCATAAAACTGAAAGTTCAGCAATGCAGTATGCTTTCTGAGTGCGAAGCGTCAAATATTACAGTGCCCTGCTCGCTTATTGTGCGTTCCAGCAGTGGTATTTGTATGAAAAATGAAAGGAATTGAAATGAAAAGATTTATTTGTTTTTTGTCAGTATTCTTTGCAGTTGCGTTAAATGCTTTTGAAGCGAAAGTTGTGATCACGAGAGCATTGAATATAGAAGATCAGTTTGCGCATATTCTGCCGCAGAGACCGCCTTTTTTTCCGATGTTGAGCAAAGTTGAGAAAAATGCGCCGTTTTCAGTTTATTTTGTCTGTATTAAACCTGAATTGAAAGACGGCAAGGCTAAAATCAGCGGTAAAATAACTTTGCATAATGCCGACGGCACAAAGAAAGAATCTGTCCTGCCGGCTGCTGTATTTAACGTAAAAGGCGATAAGGCGGGAGTTCTGCTGCTGCCGCAAATTCTTAAAGTACGTATGGAAGCGCCTCCTGCTGACAAATATGGTAAATATACTGTTGCTTTGGAACTTAAAGATGAAAACAGCGGCAGAAAAGCGGTGCATCAGGCGGAATTTGAATATGTTGAGAAACTTGAGATGGATCCGAAGGTAAAGCCGCTTGATAAAATAACGGAATATTACAGGAATCCGCAGCCGCAGTATCTCTTGGCTGCATTCAGAGAGCTTTTGAAACTGCAGGACAAACAGAAAGCAAAGGAAAAAAGAGCTTATAATCCATTGCCGCAGTTGTCGCTTTTTTATTTTGTTTTGAAACATAATCCGCAATACGTTGATGATTTTTCAGATATGGTTATAAATGATTTGAAAGGGAGTGAGCAGATACTCGGTGCGGTGGTGTTGTGTGCATTGCACCCCGAAAAGAGAAAGGAATTTTCTGAAAAATTGTCAAAAGGATTGGAAAAGAATTTTTCAAATAATCCGTTTGAAATTGATAAAGCTATGGTGCCGTGGCATTTGGATGTCTTGTGGAGTGAATTTTTTGTCACCGGCAAAAAAGCACCTCTTATGAAAATAATCAATTCCACTGCACTTTTTGCCTATGCAATCAATGTCAATGATTTCAAAAAAATAAAAAATCCGA
>JAFVPG010000364.1 GCA_017505415.1 Lentisphaeria bacterium
ACCAATCAAAGATCCAGTTGCAAGGATAGGATTGCCCATACCTGCACCTACAAGTGTTGACATGCTTGCGATTGTTGATAAAACTTTTTTAACTGATTTTTCACCATTATCTGCAACAGCAAATTCCGCACTTTTGGCAAGATAATAATCATAGTCACCAAAATATTTTCTGATTTTCGGACGTTCCATTGCTACGATGGTAGTTGCAACATTGCGGACAAATTCAATATCATGACTGACAATACAGACAGTTCCCTTATACTCCTTCAACGCATTTTGCAGTAACTCACGTGCGGCAATATCCAAATGTGTGGTCGGTTCGTCAAGAATCAGAAGATTCGGAGGATTAACAAAAATGCGGGCAAATGAAAGACGTATCTTCTCACCACCGGAAAGAACTTTACACGGCTTGCTTGCAGCTTCTCCTGAAAAGCCGAAAGCTCCAAGTACATTCATAACATTATTCAATGAATCCCCTGCCCTCAAATTGGACCTGACCACATCATAAGCACTCTGTTCCGGCACCAGAACATCATTGAACTCCTGAGCCTGATAACCGAAAATAATGTTATGACCTATAATAATTTTTCCATCATTCGGAGCAAGTTTTCCGACAATAAGTTTCAACAAAGTTGTTTTACCCATACCGTTATACCCGACAAAAGCAACTTTGTCTCCGGTATCAACTGATAAGGAAACATCACTGAATATCGGAGGATTATCAGGATAAGCGAAATGCATGTTTTCAATACGGAAAGCTTCACTGCCGCATGGGGGTGGTTCCGGGAAACGTATCACACCATTATATGAAATATCCTGCATAACCTCAACATCTTCGATTTTATCAAGAGCTTTCTGCCAGCTTTTTGCCTGAGCAGCCTTTGAACTTTTGGCACGGAATCTGTCGATTATTTTTTCAAGATGTTCTTTTTTGCGGTCGGTATTGCGTTTGGCACTCTGGAGATTGGCTATTCTTTCCTCTCTCGCATTTTTATAAAAATCATAATCTCCGGCATAGCGTGTAACCATACCGGAATTCACTTCGATTGTAATATTTGTGAGCTTGCGCAAAAGAAAACGGTCATGGGAAATCAGGAGCAATGTCCCGACATAACTTTTCAAAAATTTACAAAGCCATTCAACTGCAGGAATATCAAGATAGTTTGACGGTTCGTCAAGCAGCAAAATATCTGGATTGGAAATAAGCACACGGGCAAGCATGGCACGCATCTGCCAGCCGCCGGAGAATTTTTTCAACGGTTTTGCAAAATCCGCCGGCGAAAATCCGAGATTGCTCAAAGCTGCTTCAGCATCACTTTTCAGCGTATATGCCCCCAGACTTTCATAAGTACTCTGCAAAACGCCATGTCTTTTCAACAAAGAATTTTTACGCTCCGCAGATAAATCAGTCTCTTCGTTCAATTCATGTTCAATTTCATTTATTTCAGCAGAAATATCCTTTAATTCAGCGATAGCATCAGCAGTAAAATCAAGCAAAGTCGTTTCATCTCCGCATTCAGGCAACTGCTGTTTCATACAGGCAATACGCATATTTTTCGGCAAAATCACAGAACCTGAATCCGGAGTTATTTCGCCGGTTATCATATTGAATATTGTACTTTTTCCGGCGCCGTTAGGACCGACCAGACCGACCCTTTCATTGGGATTGATACGGAAACTTACCTTATTCAAAACCGGTACTTGAGCATAAATTTTTTCTACATTCTGAAAATCAATCATAATAAATCTGAAACTGTTTTATTGGTTATTTTTGCATTTTTGAAGGAATTTCTACAACATAACGGAAGCCTATATCGGTACGATTCTCTGAAAATCGTGAAAGCGTACCGCATTTGGCATAACCGGAAGTATTTTTATATGACCCGCCGTAAACGGCAAATTCATCGCCATTAATATCCTTTTTCAACTTGACAAGTTCACGGACATTTCCAGTGAGGTCATATACTCCATATAGAGAATAGTCATGCGGAAATTTTTTAGGATTTGCTCCGAACTTGAAATTTTTCGCTTCAGGATTATCCGCCAACAGAGCGTATGCGGGATTGTATCTGTTTCCCCAGACAAAAAGTCTTTTCCCACTGCCTCTTGCTGTTTTTTCCAATTCAGAGAAATACGGCAGGCGGCATTTTATATTCAATTTTTTGCTCATATATTCGCAGAAAGCATCTGCCCCCTCACCTGAAATTCCGACCAGCGGCATATCTGCAGTATACGGACTCATAATCTTATTATCAACAGAAAAAAGTTTTCTGATATAAAATTTCCCTTCCCGATGGAAAAGCAGATCCGGATTACAAACTTCTTTCTTTTTTCTATCTGTCAATGTTTTGAAAAATTCAAGATATTCGCCTATAGTTACTTCTCTGTCAAGCACAAAAAAACTGTCTGTATAAACACGTCTGCCATAAGAATAATGATTGAAAATATTGGAATAATACTCGCCCTCATGAACATAAACACACCCCGGAGGGATCCAAGACGGAAACTTGAAATTTATCTCAATATTTTCTCCCGCATCAAGCAGAACAGGAATTGTCACATTATGTCCTTTTTTATCAGAAATAAGCAGAGAATATTCACCTTTTTTCAAAATCATATTGAAACTGCCCTTTTTCAACAGCATTTCAGAATTATTATTCTCTTTATTTTCAATATTCTGCTCAATCATATCCTGATCAATCTGTTTTGATATAAAAATATCCAAATCATCGTCAGTATTGAATACAAGTTCCGCACTGTTAATGGAAAGCATCTGCAGCTGACGGCGCAATTTTGAATTATTACGGATTATTTTTTTATAAGCGGTATAAACAAGTCCGTCATCAATAGCTTGTATTTTATTTATATTTTCACTGTTATGAGTCAATAAACTGTACTTTATACAGAAATCAAGAGCTTTTATTATCTGCGGCAAATACTTGCTGTTAAGAGTTATATCATTTAATTTAGTCAATGCTTCAAGCGACTGCATGCATGCCAAATCAAGTTTTGCTGATAGATTTTTCAATTCAAAATCTTTGATTTCATCAAAACTGTAATCATATTCCAATTCAATTTTTTTACTGTTCGGATTACGTGACAATTCAATATACATGCGATTGTATATCGGCATGCTTTCATTATTATTCAAAATCAAAACTTCATGCAATGCATTAGCATTCAAAAGATTGACCAGACTGAAATAAGAATAGAAAACACCAAGCGTGATGGCAGCACCGACCAGCGCAGTTGGAATCATTGGATGACGGCGGCAATATTTTATAAAGTTCAAAACCGGAGAATTATAAACTTCAACCGGATGCATATCAAGAATATTGCGAATATCCTGCATCAAATCACGGACATTTTTGTAGCGTTCATGTTTATATGGTGACATTGCTTTCAAACAAACAAGCTCAAGCTCACGGGAAATGCGACGTTTTTTAGCCTTTTTACGCGGGTGGAGAAAGTTGCCTGATAACGCCCGGTTGAAAATTTCCTCTGCGGCAAGTTTCGGCGGATACGGAGATTGAGTACAGGTCAGAATAGCATACAGCATAACCCCGAGTGCATAAACATCTGTCTGCTCGTCAATGGAATCAGTTTTGCCGAAAATCTGTTCAGGAGCCATATATGCAGGTGTTCCATTCACACTCTGCTGAACAGAAAAAGATTCAGTTTTAATATAATTGTCTTTTTCCCGCAAGTCTATTTTCTGATTTTTTGAACTCAAATCCTTATCTGAACGGTAAATAGCCATTCCCCAATCCATTATAAAGACTTCACCGTAATTACCAACCATGATATTGCCTGGTTTCAAATCACAATGCACAACACCTTTGCTATGAGCAAAAGATACTCCGTTGCAAACACTTATAAATATTTCAAGGCGACGGCGCAATGAAAAATCATTTTCAAATTTCTCATCATTATTCTCAAGTTTTTTCAAAATCTCAGCCAGTGTGATACCGTCTACTTTTTTCATACTGAAATACGGTCCCATTTCCTGAAAAATACCGAGGTTATAAACAGGAACAATATTCGGATGGTCGATTTGAGCAGTAATTCTGGCTTCCCGGATAAAAGAATTTACATTTTTGTCCTGTGTGCGCAAATCTGTGCGCATGATTTTCAATGCAACATTACGGTAAAAAAGAGAATCCTTGGCGGCGAAAACCGTTCCCATCCCACCGATACCAATAACATTCAAATCTGAAAAACTTCCTTCAA
>JAFVPG010000365.1 GCA_017505415.1 Lentisphaeria bacterium
GAAATTATTACAGTGATTTTGATAGTCGTTTGCAGATAAGTTCTTTCGGTAACGGCTGGACCTGTTCATGGGATATGTATCTTGACATTGCAGAAAACGGGGATATTACCTTTGTTGACGGTGAAAAAGAACGTCTTTTCCAACCGGATGTCAGACGCGGTTATATTACTGTTGCCAATGACGGTTCTGAAATCAAACAGCTTAAAGATGGTACTTACAAACTTACTGAAGCCAATGGAGAATACCGCATTTTTGATAGTAATGGCTTGTTGCAGAGTATCACCACCGCTGATAACAAAAAAATTACGTTTGAATATAACAACGGCAAATTGTGCAGAATCGTTTCCGGTAATGAAATCCGTACAATTACCCGTAATGAATCAGGCTTTATCACTGCCGTAACCGATCAAAATGGCAATACCCAAACTTATATTTATGACAACTCCGGTAATCTGCTTTCAGTGACTGACGGTACCGGCAAAGTTGCAGATTATACTTATGATACGGAACATTTTAATGCATTGAGTTCTGTTGTTTCCGGTACTGTAAACAATAAATATGTGTATGATACAACCGGCAGATTGACTGAAGTCAGTGAAAACGGTCATACTTACAAATACGATTACGGTACAACCGGTATGGTTTCTGTTTCTGTCGACGGCAAATTTGTCGGTTCCAATTATTATGGAATTGATGGAGAATTGGTAAAAACTGCAGCTCCTGATCAGTTGACCAAAGGCAATATTGTTTATGGAACTCTTACTGACAGTAACGGCAATATCCTTGCTGGAATTACAGTTGATGCCATTACAGAAAATAAGATTTACACTGCCGTTACTGATAAAAACGGAGTTTATTATTTTACCGGACTTTCTGATAATTGGGTAAATTTTGTTATTCAGGATGCTCAATACAAAACTTTGAATCAAATAGAAAATATTTCCGGTATAGAATTTACCTCAATGACTGTAGACGCTGCAAAAAACAGTATCAGCGGAACTTACAGTTATGTTGATGATGCTATGGCTGATGCCAGTATTATTCTGACCAATATTACAACCGGAGAATACACCGTTGTACGCGGTTATGCGGGAAAATTTGCGGCTTACGATCTTGCTGTGGGTGAATACACCATGCAGATTTCTGCCGGAGATTCAGCAACTTATTACGATACATTCTCCGTAACGGAAGATTCACCTTATCAGACTCTCGGCAACTACGATCTGAAAGTCGGCGGCAATATTGCCTATACATTGACTTCAGATTCTTCTTTGAAAAACACCGTTGTTCAGCTCATTGACAAAGCGGGCAATATTGTTGCCGGAGAAGTGCTTGCAAAAGACGGTACTTACACATTTGAAAATATTGCCGCCGGAGACTATACATTAAGTATTTCTTCCCCGCTTGGCGCAAGTTTCAATGTTTCCAGAGAAATCACAGTTGAAACGCTTAAAAATACTGAAACAAATATTGTTCTTGATGACGGAGTGGCAATTACAGGCAAGTTGACAGATGCCAATGGTAATGCTCACAAAGGAATGTATCTGGAACTTGCCAATGGTGAAAGCAGTTATCTTGTCCATACCGATTGCTATGGTAATTACAGTTTTGAAAATCTTGCTGCCGGGGAATACACACTTTCTATTTACGGAAGTAACACGCCGCTCAAAACTTTCACTGTAAATGCGGGTGATGCAGATATAACCTATAACCACACGACGGAATATTTTGCCTCCTGGAGCGGACATTTGATTGATTCTGAAGGTGTGACTGCAACCGGAATTGTTTCGCTCTATCTTGACGGCGAGTATTTGGATTCGGTTTACGCCGCAGATGGATATTTCCGTTTCGATATGAAAAAGGAAGGAAATTATTCCATTGTGGCGGAGGGGGAAAACGGATTCTTTACTCAAGTTGAAGCTGCTGACATTGTTTCCGGCAGTGAATTGAACAGCGAATGTACTCTTGGCACATATACGCTGACAATCAATCCTTCAAATGTTCCGGCTGGTGAAATAACTTATATTTTAAGTCAGCTTGATGCAGATGGTAAGGTTATTTCCACTGATTATACCACTGCAACGGAATTTACCGGACTTACAGATGGAAGTTACAAACTGACCGCTTACAAAGGTAATTATAAAGCAGAAAGTACATTTGAAGTTTCCGGCAGCAGTACACAAGAGCTTGTCTTTGAACAGCTCAATGAGTTGAAAATCCAGCTTGCTGAAATTGAAGAAGCTCTTAATGTATTGCTTTACAATGCCAACGGAGAAATCGTTGATTCACTTTATATTGACGAATCCGGCACATATACATTCAAGGCATTGGAAGCCGCAGACTATAAGCTTGTCGCTTTCAGTGATAACTACAATGCAATGCAGAATATTACTGTTAACGCTGATACCGGAACTGTTGAGCTTGAACTTGCCGAAAGTACCAGAACTGTTTCCGGAACAGTTACTGTGGATGGACAGGCGGTTGAAGGGGCAAGGGTTTCTGTATATGATAAAAATTATCGCCTTATCGGAAAAGCTGTTTCTGATATAAATGGAAAGTATTCTGTTAAAGTGCAGAATGGAGAAATCGGCTCAGTAAAATTTTATGCAGATGCTGCATATACATTTATTGAAAATGCAGATATTTTCAACCAGACAAATGTTACTTGCGATGCTGATCTGAATGCCAAAGATACTGTAGCAACTCATTTGTGGCAGACACCGGAATTTACAATAAATTATTCCAATCTGGTGGAATTTGATTACTATATTTATTGGCCGGAACGTAATTCTTTTGCCAGTAGTCTTAATTTCTATTATGATTCCTATTTTGACTTGACCCCTGCTCATATTATGACAAAACATACAACTGAAGATGGTGGGGAGTGCAAGCTTGAATATGACTCTTATGCGAATGCTCAACTCAATTTGACTAAACAGTTTTGGGATTGCCATGATGAATTTAAATCGCTGAATGCTCAAATTGATGAGTATAAATTTTCAGTTCTGACTGCTGCGACTGGAGTAGGCAAAGGTATCTTGAAAACTGCGGAACTGTTTGGTTGGAAATTACCTAAATTGTTTTCAAAAATTTGTACATTATGGGCAAAAATTGGAGATAAACTCGGCCCTGCGATCGATTTGGGGGCTGCTGTGGCCTCTTTTATTGACTTGGCAAAAACCATTTATGAAAAAGGAAATATTCTGAATTCTGTATTCAACACTGTTTCAAACTCTATTTTAGCTATTGATTCATGGGATGGATTTACTCGCCTTTATGTGATAGCTGATGATTGCAGAAATCAATTACTCAAGAATTTTTCAGAAATTGATGATGCCCTGAAAAGCATAACTAAAATACGCCTTGTTGACCTCGATAAATTTGAGTTTGCAGATGACATACTGAAATTGACAACGGAAATTTCCGATATTGCAGTTGACGTAGTTAGTGCCACTGCAGAAATTTTAGCTCCCATACTCTCTCTCTTTGATTTGGGAGGACGTTTCTACAGTATTTCATCTCAGATAGTTATTCTCAGAGATAAAATCGATACGTTTTCCTCCTCAGTTTATCATCTTGAAAACCTGCACTGGGAATTGCCGGAATGTCCATGTGGTGACAGTGATGACAAAGAAGATATTTCGGGAGGTCCGGATACAAAGGGATATGGTATTGACTCCGGTACTTCAGAGAAATCAAACTCGCACGACCCCAATGACAAAACTGTTCAGGAAGGTTATGGTGAGCAAAAATACATCACCGGCAATGAGGTTTTGAACTATAAAATTGAATTTGAAAATGATCCCGAATTTGCCACTGCCCCGGCTCGCTGGATACGTGTTTATGATACTCTGGCTCCGGAATATGATCTGGATACATTCCAGCTCAAGAGTATCTGGATCGCCGGAAATTATATTGAACTTGAAGCCGGTCGGGATTCATTCAATCAGCTGGTTGAGTTGAATATTATAGGTGAAAAAATATTGACGCAAATCAATATCAATCTCGATTATGATACCCGTGAAATTTTTGCAGAATTCATGGCTGTTGACAGTGAAACCGGATTTATGATTCAGGATGTGGACAAGGGTATCCTCTTCCCCAATGATGAAACCGGATGCGGTGAAGGTTACTTTACATATTCCATTGAGTTGAAAGAAGGCGTTGCTCACGGTACGGAAGTCAGGAATAAAGCTGATATTTATTTTGACTTTAATGAAGTCATCGAAACTCCGGAAACGCTCAATACTGTCGATAATAAGACTCCTGAAATCAACAGCTTCTCTGCTATTTTTGACGGTGGCAATCAGGTTACTTTTTATATTGACGGTAATGATGCTGATTCCGGCATAAAATTGTATAATATTTCATATTCAACTGATGGAGAAAGCTATAATTATTTTACAACTGTAACTGAAAACAGCTGGATTTGGGAAGTTGATTTGCAGACAGAATATTTCTTCAAAGCTCAGGCCGTTGATAATGCCGGAAATATTTCAGAATGGAGTGAAGAGATCACTATTATACAGGAAGATTTTGTTTTGCCTGTTAACTATTCAGCCGGAAATTTTGAAAGTATTGATTTTGCAGGAGCAACCGGCACCCTTTATATTTCCAATGATGATTTTGCCGCTTATTTTGCTGTTGAATTGAGCAATGGCAGAGTTGATATTACCGGTTTTGGACAGACTGGTTATCAATGGCAGCTTGTCAATAGCAATGGAAATATTATTGACAGCGGAACTTTTGAAGGAAATTCTGCCGCTGCCGCCGAGGCTTTCATCTCCGAACGCAACGGCAATCAGGATATTTTCATTGCTCAATCATCCGGGAAATGGGCAAAAGGTTATATAGCCCGCCATAATGGTAATTTGGTAAATAAATGGAGTGGCACGCAGGAACAGATTGCTTTGACCGGCAAAAATAAAATTGAAGATATTTTCATCGGCTCAATAGACAGTAATATATTGCTCCTGACCGATGACAGCAACGGCGACGCACTCTTCCTTGACGACATTTATACCAACGGCGTGACACAATCCCGTATCAGCGGTATTGATAAAATCATTGCCGGAACTGGAGATGATGTCATTGACTTTACCAGTTCCCGTTATGCCTATGTGGGAACCGCCATGGAAGTTTACGGTGGTAATGGCAACGACACCATCTGGATGGCAAGCGGTAAAAACACGCTCTTCGGTGATGCCGGTAATGACAGTCTGATCGGTGGAGCCAATAACGATGTGATCGTCGGTGGTATCGGCAACGACCGTATGCACGGCGGCGGCGGAGAGGACATCTTCTGCTTCGGTGAAAACTGGGGTAATGATACCGTTGAACAGCTTGCTGATGGAAAAATCACGCTCTGGTTTGAATCCGGTTCAGAAAACAACTGGAACGCTTCAACGCTTACTTATACCGATGGCGCAAACAGTGTCACTGTCAGCGGAGTATCTGCTGATAACATCTCTTTAAAATTCGGTAATGACGGTTCATTGCGTTATGATGAACTTGTAAACTCCGGATGTTTTGAAGATGCTGTCAGTGAAAAGATCTTTGAAGATAAAGTTTTAATTGCTTGAAAAATATAATTGATTTTATATGAATGCTCTGTTCCCATTGAGGGGAGATATAGAATTAATGTGGGGGAAGGAAATTTAAAATTCATGCTTTGTATAAAACATTAACAGATAAATAAAAAATGGAGGGGTTTGGGGTATAGCTTTTTTGTATAAGCAAAAAAGCGGTAATACCCCAATGTGGCTAATCCGGCGGAAGATTTGATTGCTCATTCTTCAAAAAAGAAGGATGAGCAATCGAACATTCCGCCGAAAAATAGCCCGACACCACACAGCCGCCAACACTCACGGTTACTTGTCCACCATAGCCTTTGGCAACGGTGGATGCCGTTAACAAAACGGGGATGGACATCCCCCTGCGGGGTTTCAGGGGGCGCAGTCAGCCCCCCTGAAAAAAATATTGCAACTTTTTCTCCTCAACTGGAACAGAGCGTATATGAAAAAGGCTTTTTTATTTGCTGTATTTCAGTGATTTTTTTCTTGTAAAAATATTTTTCGGGATTATATTCATTACATAACGCTTTTTCTGGAGTTTTGTATGGCGGAAAATATTGAGAAAAATTTTTTATCAGCAGATTCAGTAAGTATCGAATCGGAGGAGTATTATCCTGAAGTATCCTCTGCTGCTGCCGGCGTATGTGTCTCTTATGAAGTGCCGCAGGCTGAATATATGTATGGCTGCACAGCAACTGTTGTTGGTATGCTGTTGGGATATTATGATTACTGGGGTTATCTCGGATATGATGCTTCAAATCTGATTGACGGTAAAATCGAACTGAACAGCAGAGGTCTTGACGGCAATGCGCATGATATGGATGCTTTTGATACCGTGCTTGGTTCAGCGATAGCTTCAGAGGAATATGTTGAGCGTTTCTTCAATACAGATGTCGATGATGAGTTTTATTATACTTACAAAGATGAAAATGCAGTTCTTAATACTGATGATTGGAACTGCATTGCAGATTATATTGGGACGGGGCAGTTCTGGCGTGGAAATGGCGATTTGGCGACCAGTTTTTATCCGACGATTTCGCTGGAAGAGCTTTTGACGCAAAACTACGGCAAAAGCAAAATATCTTCAAATTCAATTTCAATTTATGTCCCGGTGCAGAATATCAGCATGCTGTACGGATTGAATATGTATGTTGAGCAGGCAGGATATAAACTTGATACCGGGCATACAAGAAATATGTATGTTGAAGGGTACAAAAACGGGAGTTTTACTTTTGATGATTTCTGCGCTGAAATTGATGCCGGACGCTTGGTAATGCTGCATATTGAAGATCATACAATGCTTGCTTACGGGTATGACCGGGAAACTCGTGAAGTTATTTTCGATGACACCTATAAACATAACTGCCGCATGGAGTGGGGAGGGAGTTATTATTATTCAAACAGAAATCGTGAAATGTATGCGGTGACTCTGGTCGCTTTTGATACATCGTCTATGTCAAAGATTCCTGCACAGCCGGAACAACCGACAGTTGCTCTCTCTGAAAATGTCTGGACGAAAAACAACATCATCGTTACTGCTCAATTTGATGATATTTCTGTTTTAAATGAGTATTCATTTGATAGTAGGGCATGGATAAAATATTCAGAGCCTTTTGAAATTAACGTAAATAAAAAAATCTATTTCCGTTCTAAAGATATTTACGGTAATTACAGTATAGTTACTGTTGTTGAAGTTAATAATATTGACAGGACTGCTCCGGTATTTTCAATCAGCGGTAATGCTGAAGTTTTGACGAATCAAGATGTGATTCTGACGGTCAATGCCCAAGACAGTTTGAGCGGAATTGGAAAAATCGAATACAGTTTTGATAAAAAAGAATGGCAGACAGGATTTTCTGTTGTGGTCAATGAAAATAAATATGTTTATTTCAGAGTTTCTGACAATGCCGGAAATATTGCTGAAAAGAGTGTATATGTTAATAAAATTGATAAGACTGCTCCCGGAAAACCGACAGTTTCAGCCAATATTACTGTAATATGCAATCAAGATGTTTATGTATCTGCTTTTTTCAGTACAGATTCATATTTCAAAGAATATTCTTATAATACTGAAGATTGGTTTGCTTATGAATCAGCATTGAAATTTTCAGCTAATGGCAGTGTCTGTTTCCGGGGCAGAGATATTGCAGGAAATATTTCTGAAATGGTTTTATATACAGTTGATAATATTGATAAAATATCGCCTGAAATAATATTGAGCGGTGATATTGAAAATTATCTTGAAGAAACTTTTTTGAGTGCTGCAGCAGATGAGACTGCCGATATTTATTACAGCACAGATAATTTGAATTGGGTGCAATATTCCGGAAAAATTACTGTAAATGTGAATGGAACATATTATTTCAAGGCTGTTGATATTGCTGGTAATGTAGGGGTGAATTCAATTACATTTGATAAAATGATAAATACTCCTGCTGAAATTTTGCAGAATAATTCTGACGGTGTAAAATTTAAGACAGTTGCTTCTGAAGCAGGTTATATTCAATATTCAGGAGATGCGTTTAATTCTGTATTTTCTGTTGAGGTAAAAGACGGTGCAGTTGATACTTTTGGTATTCCGCATGGCAGTTGGCAGTGGCGTTTTGTTTCAGACAGA
>JAFVPG010000366.1 GCA_017505415.1 Lentisphaeria bacterium
ATTGCTTTGGATAAACTCGGACATTTGGACATCAGCAAAATTAGTTCATGGCCGTTCAATTCGACTTTGCCCTGACAGTTTTCTTCCTTATAAATTTTCTGATAATATTCATAAACTCCCTGCAACCCTTTTTCTTTGAAAAGTTTAAGGCAATGCAGTTCCTGATGTTTGCTGATATGCAAATAGTATTTTTCAAGTTCGTTTTTTTCGTCAAGAAACTTGAAAACTTCATTGTAAAAACGCACAAAATGGTCGCTTGGTATCATTTTTATTTTTCCTTTTTCTGCAATCGATCAAGTCTGAATTTTTTATTGGCTTCAACAGTTTCAAAATCGTCAATATTTGAAAATATCAAATCAGGATTGAAACCGTCATCTATCCATTTTTGTATTACTGCTGAGGCTTTGTCTCTGTCTTCGGTCTGGAAACTGCGGCAGCGCGGTTCTTTTGTATCAATGACACAGCTGGCATAATAAAAGCCGCATTTTGTCAAGAGAGGAATAACCCAGCCGGGACAATGCAGGCAGTATTTTTCACAAGGCTCAGCATCACAGTCAAGAACTTTGCTCAAACTCGGACAACGGTTCATAAATGAATAACGCACCCCGTCAATAATTTCGGAAGATGAAACACAGTTTTCTTCAACTCTGATATGCCCCCAGTATTCTTCCATGCCGTCGAGACCTTTGTCCATAAAGCATTGATAACAATGCAGTTCCTGATGTTTTCCGATTTCTTTATAAAATCCTTCAAGTTCATTTCTTTCATCAAGAAATTTGAAAACTTCATTGTAGAAACGCACAAAATGGTCGCTCGGTATCATTTTTATTCACCTTTTTTGAAAGTTTGAATACAGTGACCTTCGCTGATAACTTTTAATGAAGATTTCCACGGAGTGCCTTCGCACATGCCTTCATTGACACATTCAGTCTGCAAGCAGACGTGTTCGGATGGTTCAAGTCCGAGCTTGCGCAGATGACGGATCGCGGGACATTCGAGGACTTCAAAAATGATTTCATCTTGAGAAACGCTCAAGTTGTATCTGCCTTTTTCCCGGTTGAAAAACCAGTTAAGGTGTTCGATAAGTTCGGAAGCATCGCCTTTTTCAAGTTTTTCACGAATGGATTTATAAACATCATGACCGGTTTTGCGTAAAATCATTTTCAGTGCATCGACGCCGTAGTTTTCTGCAATGTAGTTTAATGTAGTGTTTGTCGTGCCATGAAAATCCATGTGCAATTCATTGTTTTCCTGATAACGTAACATAATAGATATTCCTTGTTTTTTTATCAGACAGCAGAATAGCCGCCGTCAATGATCAAATTGGTTCCGGTAACAAAATTTGAAGCTTTGCTTGCAAGATAGACGATTCCGCCTTTCAAATCTTCATGACTGCAGCAGCGGTTGAGCAGAGTCCTTGCCGCATGTTGTTTTTGAAAAAGAGAACGTTCTCCTTCCAGCGGTTCAAGCCCGATAAGTGAAACACAATTCACTCGGATATTGTATTTGCCAAGCACGCTTGCCGCCCAGCGGGTGAAATTTATCATGCCGCCTTTCTCGTAATGATAAGCGGGGCTGGGCCATTCAATGCCGTCGGTCTGCATTTGCGTACCGGCATAATTTGCATGGTCAAGTCCGAGCATCCCCATATATGAAGCAATATTTATGATACTGCCGCCATTTGCTTTCATCTCCTCTGCCGCCAGACGTGTCAAAAGAAAAAGAGCTGATGCATTGGCATGGAAACTGCGGTCAAAATCTGCCATAGGCAAATCCCATTTAGCAAGAGCTGTGCGGGCAACGGCATTATTAACGAGAATATCAAGTTTGCCTGATTTTTCAATGATTTCAGGAATGATTTTCATGATTTGTTCTTCATTTTCCAAATCAAGCTGAATGACCTTCATTCCCGGATAATCGGCAGCAAAATTATTAAGTTTTTCAAGATTGCGGGAGGCAATATAAACTTCCGCTCCTGCTTCATAGAGAGCTTCTGCGCATTGTGCGCCGTAACCGATACGGTTGCCTGCACCTGTTACAAGTGCGGTTTTGCCCTTGAGAGAAAACATTTCCATGACATTCATAATAAATTCCTTAAATCAAAGAATGCGGAGTTCCAATCGGATTGGCACAGTTGGAATCTGCATCATAAATTCCGAGAGTGCGGAAAATTTCCTTTGCCATTTCCAGATGTCCTGCACCGCCGGGATGAATGGCTTCACCGAGCAGACGTTTCAGAGAATTTTCATCAGGTGCGATCTTCTGCCAATGCGCCGCATGGTCAACGAGAATAACTGATTTTTGTTCTGCAATCTCACGGATAACTGAATTATAAAGCGGCAGTTTATTGTAACGCAAAATATAACTTTCATTATCCTCAACTTTGAGAACTGGAGTGCAAGTCTGCATAACAGGAATACTTCCTTCCGAGCGCAGACGGTCGACAAGTTCAGTAAGATACTGACGGAAAAGTTCACTGTCGTTGTATCTTACAATATCGTTTGTACCGATGAGGACAAAAACGACTTGCGGATGATGACGGCGAACGAGATGCTCATAATCATCAGCAAGCAAATCTGTACATGCCCTGCCGCTGATCCCTGAATTGATAATTAAATCCTTGTGCAAATGCAATTCCCAGCGGATTCTTTCGGCAAAAATTTCAGGGAAGGAGCGGAACCCGTGAGTATGGGCCGCTCCATGTGTGATCGAATCCCCGAAAAACAGCCATATCCAAGGCTGTTTGTCTTCAGATTTGAAATGTTCCGAGATTTTTTCAAAATCTGTCATTTCTTACCTCAATCAAGGTCATTTTTGTATTTTGCAAGGCAATCTTCAATGCGTTTTTTGGCAGCATCGGTGAGAGAAGACATTTCCTGTGCGAGAGTGAAAGGTGTTTCAATCAGACCGAGTTTCATAAGTGCATATTTCTGACCGTTCCAGCAGTTGCCGATGTCAATACCGTAAACGCCGTGATAAATTTCAATCAGAAGATTCTGCAGACGGACTGCTTCAGTCCAGTCACCGCGATCGGCGGCACGGGCAAGTTCAACCATCGGTTTGGAAGTAAGGGCCGCCATGCCGCAAACCATACCATCGTTAC
>JAFVPG010000367.1 GCA_017505415.1 Lentisphaeria bacterium
ATTGCTGTTGCCGGCGGCAGATTCCATGGTATCAAAGGAGCGTTTCTGTTGATATGTATAACCTATAATATCCATTTCGGCTTTTGTTGCAAGAGCTTTTCTCAACTGTTTTACAGCTTCATCAGTTTCATCTGTGGAAATTGAATTTACGGTAAAATTAACAATCTTCATACCGTATTCTGCAAGATCTTCTGCAATTTGTTTTTCAATAGTATCAGATATTTCATTCAAATAAGCAGATATCTGAAGGATTGATACATTTTTTTCAAGCAAATATTTTGCAATCAAATCTTTTGCTCTGGTAATTACGATACCTTTGAAATAATCTGCAAGCACTTTTTCAGCGAATGCAGGAACCATACCAATCATTTTTATCAAAAATTTTACCGAGTCATCTACAACCAAACCGTATTGTCCGAAAGCACGCACAGGCAACATGATATGATATTTGGGATCTTCAATTTGAATTGCTCCGGCAGTTCCCCACTTTATATCCAATTTGGAGGCTTTGGATATAAACCAGACTTCTGCGGGAAAAGGAGATGCCCCGAATACAGCAACTTTAATAATCGGCGATAAGAAAGGATAATTGGATGTATTTAAAACATGTCTTCCGGGACCGAAAGGACCGAAAGCCTGCCCTGAATTCATCAAAACAGCCTCTTGACCTTCACGAACAATCAGTTGAGTTTTTGTGTTTAATTCAGAATTTTGAAATTTTCTTGCGAAAACGCCCGGAGCAAATTCCCATTGAACGACGTCAATAACTGCCATTTTTTACTCTCTATTATATTTTTTATAGTACATTAACCTTACACATCAGAAAATTACAGGAACTGTTGCTCCCTCAAATTGAGTTTTGCAACAGTCCTTTTGTGTAAAAACCGAATATTACACCATCGGATTACCTTTGCCGTCTTTTTTTGACAGAAAATATATCAAAAAGTACCCAAACCCCGGTGATCCACGGGTAATATGTTGTTTCCTCAGTGGAATTAGCTGCAATGATAATCAATTGTCCGATTAAAACAATAATTTGAGTAATGGCAACTCCAATGCGTTTCGCATAAAAGTTATGAATACCGATACCACCAAAAAACAGAGCTAATAAAATGTAAGTTGATCTGCTTACAGGTGTGTAATTCTGTGTTTGAGGTTGAAACTGCCCCTGCTGAACAGAAGCACCGCAAGCGGGACAATTGTTGGCATTCGGGGGGAGCTGATTGTTGCAATACTGACAATTCATTTTTTCTTTCTTTCTTGTTTTTTATTATCTATAAAATTTTATTTGTTATCTTTAATTTTTAAATATTGCCTACTCTTCTTTTCTTTACTGGTTATTTTTTATAAGACGTTCCATTTCTCGAATCCCATCTTCCTTTTTCTTTCTGTCTGTAACATAAATCCAAGACAAAAATGTACCAGTTCCCTGCAATCTATCTATATATGCCGAAGTTGCCATCATTTGATTTTCTATATTTTTAACTTTGCCATCTTTCCCGGTTATTTCACCGTATGCAAATTGAAAAGATTCTCCATCAGCATTAATTGCAAATTGAAGCAAAATTTTATCTTCCGGCATCGGCATTAATTTAATTGCTGCTGCAAGAATTGGATTAGCCTGCTCCGACACTTTCAACAATCTTGCATAAATATCATCTTTCCAGATGCCTGTAACTTCAACTACATTTTGGTTGTTTTTAGAAGTAAATTTTTTCCATTTTACATCTCTCATTACGGCATTAACAGCAGCGTCAACAGTACGGGTTTCATCCAATTTGAATACTCCTTTTTTTACCGTGACGATACTTGTATCAATTTGAATTTTTTCAACTGTTTTTTTAGCCTTATCTAATATACTATCCATTGTGTTTTGTTTTTTTACATTTTGTTTAAATTTTTTCATAAATTTTTTATTTACCGATAGAGCATTTTCATATGCTTTATCAGTCACCAAACATCCTTTTGCTTTAAGTGAATCCAAAATAGACAAAACATTACTGTCAGGGCCTATTTTAATATCAAACTGTCCAACATGTCCATCTACAAAAAGTACAGGAATTGTAACAGTTTCTTTCTTTTCCGGAATATAAGACAATTCAAAAGCAACAATTGCGTCAGCAGCACTGGATTCGCTCAACCCATTACCCAAATAAACATAGGAAGTATTATTTTCTGTTAATTCTCCGGAAGTAAGCTTTTTGCTTGTTTCATCAAATGGTGAAATATACGTTGCTGTATCTGTTAATTTTTTTGTCTTAATCAATGCATTCAAATCAGTGGGATACCAACCTTCCCAACGCATCATGTTAGCATATTGTCTGATACCGAGACCGATCTGTTTCAAGTTAGACATTGCCTGTTCTTGTTTTGCTTTTTTACCACAGCCGCACAAGCTCAAAACTGCACAGATGGCAACCGATACAAGAGTAAACATTTTTACTTTCATTTTTTTAATTCCTTTTTTTAGTTTTTTAATAATAAATGAGTTTTGTTTTTTTGTTATGTTATTACTTTTTTTTGATTTTGATAATTATTTCTCCTTTCTGCATTGGGCAGGTTATTTATGAAGACAACAAAAAAGGCGTTCCCTTGCTGCACTCGCATCAGGGGCACGCCAATGCCCATAAACCCATGCAAAAAAGAGAACGCCCATAGTAAATATGGGCGTATCATCATGCACATAGGGTTTATTGATAAAAATTGGCGTTTTCTGATGCAATAACCTGCGTGATAATACGTCTTAAGTTATATAATTTTTTGAATTATTGTTTTATTATGTCAGTTATTTCCTTTCTGAAATTTTTAACTTTCATAATATAATAACTCACATTTTTAAAAAATCAACTTAAAACTCTCTTTTTTATGGATTTTATTTCTTTGGCATGCCCTGATGCAAGTGCAAAATAATAAAAAAACTCCTTTCTTTACCTTAATATCCGTAAAGAAAAGAGTTTTCTTGCACTGAATAATAAAAAATAATGAAAAATTATTGCCAATGAGGATATTTATTGTATAAACGCTCTATAAGATAATTTTGTTTTTCCAATAATTGAAAATCAACTGAACTGTCATTATTACCATAAAGAAATTTATTGTAACGCAGGCGTTTTTCGATAACCAGAACTGCTGCAACCAAACGGATTTCCTCTGTTAATTTATCATCAGGTTCGTCAAGCAGTATTTTCAGTTCAGACAAAGATATTTTCGGTATTTTGTGCCATAAATCCCGCAAATCGCTGTTGTAAGCCGGATTCCATTTTTTATCTTTCAATGCAGATTGCAATTTTACGTTTTTTTCAAATTTGCTTTCCCGGCTCTGCTCCGGCAAAGGCGGCGGGGATTGCTTTAAATCTTTTTTAATTTCAGAAGTTTCAACTGTCTTTCTTTTAATACCGGATTGTTTTAACTCTGATTTTCTGACTTGAGAGGCTATGCCGGTTATTTTTTTATGAGACTTTACCGGCAGATTTGCAACCGGATATGTTGAATATTCTTTGACCAAAAACATCACAAATACAGCAAAAAAACTCAATATAACTGCAAATAATAACAGCAAATACAATACTGCTTTCTTAAATTTTTTCCCTGATGCAATTTTGTCTGTTTTGCATCCGTCAAGCTCAAGAATTGCCTGCCATACATGAGAATTATTTTTATTTAACAATGCGGGAGGCAATGCCGGAAAATCTTTCGGTAAATTTCCGGTAAACGCACAATACAAAACTCTGCTGAACGCATAATAGTCATCTTGCGGTTCAGGATTTCTCGCTTTTTTCAATAAGTCAGGCGACATAAAATCAGGTGTACCGAGCAGAGAACTTTCTGCCGTATCTGTAACAAGTCCGATATCACCAAGAACATATCTTGACCCGATTTTCAAAATATTATCAGGTTTTATATCCCGATGCACCAAGCCGTTTTTATGTAAAAATTGTATCCCGGCAAGAATGTCATTTTTAAGAGAAATTATCTCTTCTGCTGATAATTTATTTCCGTTATTCAAGCGGTTTCCGAGAGTATCAGGGATATATTCATCATCTTTGCCGGACAGATTATTCGCCAATTCCATGGTGTAATACAGTGAATCATTAAAATAATCCACATGAAATATTTGAACTAAATTCGGATGTTTGCAGGAACGGTATTTTATCAAGCCGCGTAATTCACGTTCTTGAATTTTTCCGCCGGAATTGATTATTTTCAGAGCGTTTTCCGCTTCATTCAATGTATTACGTGCAAAATAAACCTCTCCGTATGCACCTTTGCCGCAACATTTTATAAGTTTGTAAGGACCGATATTTTCAGAAATCATTTATATTGAACTCCGCCCGCTCATCTTCTGCAACTATTTCATTAATAATATTTTTCATCATTTTCAATCCCCTGTTTTTGACAAGATATATTCTTGCCGCAGAAACTTGCAATGCTTCCGCCGTATCTGCGACAGAAACATGCTGTAAAACATGCATTTCAAAAATATTATAATTTACAGGACTCAAACGCTCCCGCATTATTTTCAAAATATCATCTTTTATGATATTCCTCCAATGTTCCTGCAACACATTATCAAATAATTCATCCGGCGTCGGCTCTTCTGCGGCAACAGACTCCAAAACATCATCAGAAACTGTATTTTTTATTCTCTTGCGCTTAATATCAATTATCAATCCATTTATAATACGCCCGAAATATGTGCGGAATTTTGCTATATCCGGATCAAAAACAAAAGTTTGCGAGCGTTGATAAAATCGTTTCATAACCTCTTGCAAAAGTTCCTCGCACTCATCATCTGTCAAACCTTTCAAAACGCCCAGATCAATTATCACATTACGGTAACGTTCAAAAAATATTTGCCAAGATGCATCGTCTCCTTCTTTCAATTTATCTATCAAAGTTTTTATTGTTGTTGGGAAACGCATAAACTACTCCTCCGTATCTATAATATATACCATTTGAATGATAAATTCAATATGATTATTAAAATAATGTGAAATCAGCTTTTGCACCGATAAGCAGTTGAGAATTTACCGGCAGTTTGAAACGCTCGGCAGCACGCCATGTCAGTTTGGCAATAATTTCGGATAAATCTATCCCTTTGCACTTTTGCAGTTCTATTGTCCGCAGACCGGAAAATTGATTTCTCGGCATGTGCCACTCGCCGTCAAGTTTTACCGCCGTTTCATCTGAGCCGCAGAAACAGCGGCGGTCACAGATTATACGCAGCATATTATCCTCCGACAATGTCTCAAATGCCGCACAAGTACCAACTGAATCTTCTGCAATCATCTCCAATGCCACTTCAGCCGGAACTGCGCCGAAAAATTCTCCTATTTCAGCAAAAGTCATACCGCAAAATTTTCTGTATTTTTCCAGGCGGCATTTGGCAAGTGTAGTTTTCTGCCATTTTTCCGGAGGCAAATCCGAAAGATATTTTAAAAACTCAACTTTTTCAACCGGATTTTCAAGTTTCTCCATAATTATCCTGTCAGGAACAGCAAGATATTTTTCAGGTCCGATAACGCTCAGTTGCGTCATAGACTGCGTAAACGGATAACGGTCAAAAGTTACATTCACGCCATAATCTTTTTCCGCACAATCAAGCAGAGCAAACAATGCATCTATTTTATGAAAATTCACCGCTTTGGCTGTTTTTAAATGACTTATATGAAAATCATGCAGACCGTTTTTACGGCAAATTTCAAACATTTCAATAATGCTTTCAAGCAGAAAATCGCCTTCACTGCGCAAATGAGCGCAAACAATTTTTTCACGCTCCGCACAACATTTGAAAAGCGCATCAAGCTCATTTTCTGCTGCAAAACGCCCCGGAGAATACAATAACCCCAATGACAATCCCAATGCCCCCTGCTCCAATGCTTCTGACAAAAGCAATGTCATTTTTTTTATATCATCTGCATCAGCTTTTTTTTCATCATATCCTATAACAGCAGCATGCAAAGTATTATGACCACACAATGAAAAAAGCTCAAATCCACGCTTTTGTGCCATTAAACTCTGCACATATTCAGAATAATTTGACCAGTTTATTTTCTGCTCATAGTCAGCATAAATCCGCTCAAGATTTTCAAAATTCAATTCAGATACAGGAAACGGCGACAATCCGCAATTTCCGGCAATTTCCACCCCGAAACCGCCACTTCTGCGCGTTCCACCGTCAACAAGCTCAAAAATTGCCATATCTGAATGTCCGTGAACATCTATCCATGCAGGAGAAAGATATTTGCCGCCGCCGTCAATAACCTCATGACCTTCCGGTATTACTTCAGGAAATTCAATTATAACACCATTTTCAACAGCAATATTTTTCTGTTCCTCAAAAAAATTCCTGCCGTCAATGAGTTTTACATTTGTATAAAATTGCTTCATTTACGTTTTTCAAAATGTTTGGAATCACCCCATTCAGAATAAGCCGGAATAAGACCGATTTACAAAAGACTCTGCTCCAGAGCGCTGCGGGTCGCAACAGCATTTTCATCAGTACCAGGCTTGTTATCATAAAGCTGATATGCTTTGCGGAAACGTACTTCACTGACATTCGGCATAATGACATTTGCTCCGGCAAGCAAACCTTTTTCCCTGCCGTCCGGAGCTAAAGCCTGCAAAACAGTGGTAGAGGCAATATTTATATCCGGCATAATGATACGCAGAACCGCAATCATTTTACAGCCAAGAATAAGCATCTCAGAGTCATTCTGAACCGAATGTTTTTTCCCCATCGGAGTATCTTTATGAACAGAATACGGCCCCATGCCAACCATGTCAACATCAAGTTTTTTCAGAAAAAGCAAATCCCGTGCCATGTCGGAATAACTCTGTCCGTCAAATCCGAACATTATTCCACTGCCAAGCTGAAAACCAGCCTCACGCAAATCGTATAACGCCTGCAAACGTTCAGAAAACAGATGATCTGCCGGATGAAGCAAAGAATATATCTCTGGATTTGAAGTTTCTATACGCAGCAAATACCGGTGCGCTCCGGCTGCAAACCAGCGTTTATAAGTATCTAGCGACTGTTCTCCAAGCGATAAAGTTATACCCAATTCATTGCGAGACAGGAATTTAATCTTTTTTACCGTATCTTCAATAAAAGCAATATGCTTTTCAGTCTGAATCTCACCGCCTTGCAGAACGATTGAACCGTATTTAAACTTCCATGCAAGTTCAGCATCTGCAAGTATCTCATTTTGAGAGAGTTCAAAACGTTCTGTCTTATGATTTTCCCGACGGATACCGCAATAATAACAATTTTTGCGGCATACATTTCCAATTTCAATCAATCCCCTCAAACTGACCTTATTTCCAATATTTTTAAGCTTAATTAAGTTTGCTGTATCAAAAAGTTTCTGAACTTTTTGCATATCCTGTTCAGCGAGCAGACAAATAATTTCCTCATCACTCAAAATATGAGTTTCAAGTCCTTTATTCAAAATTTTCTCAAAATTATTCAAAAAAAACCTCCATAAAAAATTTGACTAACACAATATAACACGTTATATTTCTTAATGCCAAAAAAAAAATGAAAAAAAGAGGAGAAATTTATTATGCCATTCGATAACGGTTCAGTTAACGCCACATTTTTCACGTTTGAGAACGATTTGCCGAACAATTTGCTGGAATGCCTGCACTCACGCCGTGCCGGTTCTCTTGACAGTGTAACCGATGAAGTCCAAATCGGCTGGGTTTCAGGCCGCCACCTGCTCGATAACCGCATTGAAGAAGACAACGCACACCGCGGAGAATTCTTTCATATCGCACTGCGCAACGCATCCAGAAAAATACCGTCAGCCTATCTCAACGCCCTCTGTAAACAGGAGGAAGATATTTACGTCAAAGCCAATAATCTTGAATGGGCGCCAAGAAAAGTAAAAAAAAGTATCAAAGAAGATATTATTGAAAAACACCTTATGCAGATGCCGCCCTCTCTCGGCGGTATTCCCATCGTTATCAGCCCGGTTGAAAAATTGATGTTTGTCGGAGCCTCCAGCGAAGCTCAAATCGACCTTTTTATCGAAAATTTTCTCAAATGCACCGCTATCGAACCGCTTCAATTCACTCCGGGAATGCTTCTTGCCAAAAAGGATACCAATGAAACAGCATTGCCTAAAATCAGTTTTGCAGAAAATAAAGAGGATGAACCCTGCATAGGCAGAGATTTTCTTACATGGCTCTGGTTTTACGGAGAAACAGAGGGGAAAATCGAACACGACCAATTCGGGACTTTTGACGTCATGATCGAAGGGCCGCTGACATTTGCATACGCTTCAGATTCACAGGGTGCAGGTGAAACCGTTCTTAAAAAAGGCGATTTCCCACAACGCAGTGCAGAAGCCAAAGCAGCAATATTGAGCGGCAAAAAACTTAAAAAAGCCAAAGTTACCATCACCCGCAATAAAGATGTGTGGAGCGGAAATTTCGATGCCGATAAATTTGCCTTCGGCAGTCTGACCCTGCCTGACGGCGAAGCGCAGGATGATGAGGGCAGATTTGAAGAACGCATGCAGAGTCTGGTTGTTCTTGAACGTGCAGTTGAAGCATATTTTAATTTGTTTGTCGATAAACTCACTTCATCAGATTTTGCCGATTATCAATCAAAAATTCAGAAATGGGCAAGCGAACGCGAAGAAATCTGAAAAATATAAATATATGGCTGTGTACTGAATGCAGACTTATTTTTGGGGGTATTCACCCCTATTTTGTTCTGCTGGCGCGTGAGTGTCAGC
>JAFVPG010000368.1 GCA_017505415.1 Lentisphaeria bacterium
ATCGTCGCCTTGGTGAGCCGTTACCTCACCAACTAGCTAATGGGACGCGAGCCTATCTCCAAGCGATAAAATCTTTAGTTCATTCTACATGCGAAAAATGAACCACATCAGGTATTAGCAGTCGTTTCCAACTGTTATTCCTAACTTGGAGGCAAGTTACTCACGTGTTCCTCACCCTTCCGCCACTAAGCATTGCTGCTTCGTTCGACTTGCATGCCTAATCCATGCCGCCGGCGTTCGTTCTGAGCCAGGATCAAACTCTCCGTATAATTAAATTATAGCGAAGAAATTTGAACTTACGCTCTCATTTCTTGTTTTGATTTATTTTTTCTTCGATTCTTTTTGAATCGCTCAATGTAAATTGTCGGTTACATCGCACTATTCAATTTTCAAACAACTTTCACCACAGAGTCGTGATGGTTTCTTAATATACTGCAGATTTTTAATTTGTCAAATCAAGTTTTGAACTTTTTTCAACTTTTTTTCAATCTCAAGTTTTTCAGCAACCATCGCTCATTGGCGACATGGTTTTTAATATACTGCAACTTTTTGATTTGTCAAATCAAGTTTCAAACTTTTTTTGATTTTTTTTCAAATCCGCATTCTTAAGTTTTCATCAACCATGCCCTCTTTCAGTGACACGGCGTTTAATATACACCTCTTTTCGATTCTGTCAAGCTCAAATTGCAAATTTTTTTCATCTTTTTAAAACTGCATCAAGCTCAAATATCACCTTAAATATCGAAAAATCAAGAACATACACAGATTTAAAAAAAAGCATATTTTCAGTAACAATAATTGCCAATCCCTACTCTATATACAACAGTATTTTACTGGTTATAAACAGGATTACTCCAGCAAAACTTGCCATTGGCATCACGCAACTGTATACGGAACAAGCCTTTAGGACAATCGGACAAAGCAATTTTGAAAGAGGATATTACTCCGCAAGTACCGGGACCATCCGGATTTTCTACCAGCAGTTCTCTCCCGTCAGCACCTCTGCCCACCAGAACAGCAGCAGCACACTCACTGAATTCCGCCTCGATAAATACATCATTTACAACAAGTTTGCTAAATTCCGGCCCTTGTGTCGAATAAAAATCACCATTCTTCAACGCTTTCATAACATCTTCAGCAGAATCACTTTCCGCACAAATCATCGTCCAGCCGCCGCAAAAATCATGCATTGCATGAATATCATCAACAGCAATAGCCGTATATTTTTTACCGGCATCAAGGCATGAATCCCATGCGTACATATTGAATTCCTTGCCGATATAACGGCATGAAGTGTTATAAACCTCTATGCCGGAGATATTTGCCAATGTCATAACCTCATCAGGCGTAAATCCGCACCAGTAAGGATGTGCACAAAAGACGACAGCACCTGCTTCAACAGCCCTGTCGACAGCCTCCTGTCCGGTTTCCGGAAAAAGATGCGGAAAATCTTCCGGCACACCGACAGCAAGTATATGCCAGCGTATGCCTCTCGGTCCGAATGGATGCAATTCAACACCGGAAATCAATCTCATACCCTTACCATCATACGCAGAAACCTTATTCAGCACAGAATGATCAGTAAAAGCAATCACATCATAACCTGCATCTTTATACATATCAATGATTTGTGCCGGAGAAAACAAACCGTCAGTATTAGTGGTATGAGTATGCAGATTAGCCTTCAATACGATCCGTTCCCCGACAGAACCGCCTTTTTCCTGATAAATGATCTTTTTCATAAAAATACCCTTCCTATATTATATATAAAGAAAATACATCATAATATATAACGTTGGATATTTTTTTCAAAGAATAATCATCCCAGAAATCAATCTTTTTCTTGACAAAAACATGAAATAACAGTATATTATTCATGCAACATGCTGATAATAAGAACATAAAGAAATTGAACTGCAACAAATGGACATAAAACTCAAAAAAATTGCACCGAACGAAATTGATTTATTGAAAAATGAGATGAAAAATCATTCACTCAGGGCGTTATTGACCGTTTCAGAGATCCATCCGCAGCCCCGATTCCGTCAGACAGCGACATCACAAGAGTGTTAAATGATTCATGTTGTGATATTTTCATAATTACAGCAGACAGCGCTCCGGCAGGAGCTGCAATTATAAAACATGGACAAAACCGCAAATATTCTCTTGAGCTGTTCTTTATTTTCAAAGATTTTCTCAATAAAAAAATCGGTTCCGCCGCCTGGCTGGTGATTGAAAGACATTATCCCGATGCAGAAATATGGGAAACCTGCACTCCATATTTTGAACGGAGGAACATTCACTTTTATCTGCATAAATGCAGCTTCAAAATCGTAGAATTTTTCTCAGAATACCATAAAGATGAACACGATTTAACAGATAAATTCAAAGATATAAACACTTCAGGATTTTTCAGATTTGAAAAAATAATGAAATAATCAGAATATACCGAGATATATTTGTGTCTGCTGCGGTGCGGCAACAATGCCGTTTTCAGCATGACGTTCAAATAATGCACGAAGTTCAGCCATAAACTTGCAATAATCACTCTCCTGCGCCCCCAGTGCATATGAACGTGACCGCATATTCCCCTCAAATATGCGCAGATCCATTATAAACGGATTATCAAATGCAATAAATTCAACCTCACGGAAATACTCATTACGCAAAAATGCATCTCCTTCAGCCGCAGAAAGTTTCCCTGCGTGTCCGGAACGGAATCGCGGACAATATTTCTGACATATTCTATTACGTTCAGCAATAAAATCATTTTGCAATTCCGTATTCCAAATTATTGCAACTTTCCCATCATCACGCAAAATACGCCCTGCTTCCTGCTTGAAACGCTCTGCCTCAAGCCAATGAAAAGCCTGTGCAATAGTTATAAGATCAAAAGATTTTCCCGGAAGTTTTGTATCTTCTCCTGTCCCGTCAGAACAATAAACTTCGGGGAAAAAATCATTGAATATTCTCCGCATATCAGAATTCGGCTCAACTGCGGAAACATTTTTGAAACGGGATAACAATTTTTGAGTAAAAATCCCCGTCCCTGCCCCAACATCAAGAGCATTTTCGCCGGAAACTTTTGATTTAAGCCAATCTATTGCCTCTTCCGGATATGACGGACGGCATTTATAATAATCCTCTGCCCTGCCGGCAAAAAGTTCTTTACTGTCAACCATTTTACTCAACTTATTCCATTCTAATAAAAAAAGCACCGCACAATCTCTTATGCGGTGCTGAAAGTACTTGTAATACTTTTATTATGCGTTCAAGCGGGCTTCGAGAGCTGCAAGCTGATCATAGAGAGCTTTGGGCATACGATCGCCGAATTTAGCATAATGTTCTTTGATGCTTTCGACTTCTTTGAGCCAGCCTTCTTTGTCAAGAGAGAGAAGTTCTGCCATATCTTCAGCGGTAACTTCATCTTCAAGACCGGTACGATCGATAGCGTCAACGGTGGGCATGAAACCGATCGGAGTTTCGACAGCTTTGCCGGTGCCGTTGCAGCGTTCAAAGATCCATTTCAGGACGCGGCTGTTATCGCCGAATCCGGGCCAGAGCCATTTGCCGTCAGCGGTTTTACGGAACCAGTTGACGTAGAAAATTTTCGGAAGTTTATCAGCAGTTGATTTTTCGCCGATTTCCAACCAATGTTTGAAGTAGTCAGCCATGTGGTAGCCGCAGAAAGGCAGCATAGCAAAGGGATCGCGGCGGATAGTACCGGCTTTAACGTCAAGAGCGGCAGCGGTAACTTCAGAACCGACGATTGATCCCATGAAAACACCATGTTCCCAGCTGTTTGACTGATGAACCAGAGGAACTGTGCTGGGACGACGGCCGCCGAAAAGGAAAGCAGAAATCGGAACACCTGCAGGATCTTCCCATTCAGGAGCGATAGCAGGGCAGTTGCTGGCTTTGGCAGTGAAACGTGCGTTGGGATGAGCTGCTTTTTCAGTTGCAGTTGCGGCATCCCATTTGTTACCTTTCCAGTCGATAAGAGTTCCGGGAGCATCATAACCGATGCCTTCCCACCAGACATCACCATCTTCAGTGAGAGCAACGTTGGTGAAAATAGTGTCTTTAGAAGCAGACATCATAGCGTTGGGGTTGGACTGCATGCTGGTACCGGGAGCAACACCGAAGAAACCTGCTTCGGGGTTGATAGCATACAGACGGCCGTCAGCACCGAACTTCATCCATGCAATATCGTCACCGATGGTTTCAACTTTCCAATCCTTGATAGTGGGGATGAGCATGGCGAGGTTGGTTTTGCCGCAAGCAGAGGGGAATGCGCCGGTGACATATTTGACTTCACCTTCGGGGCTGGTAAGTTTCAAAATAAGCATGTGTTCAGCCATCCAGCCTTCGTCACGGGCCTGAACAGAAGCGATACGCAATGCAAGACATTTTTTGCCAAGGAGAGCATTGCCGCCGTAACCTGAACCGTATGACCAGATTTCACGGGTTTCAGGGAAGTGAGCAATATATTTCTTATCCAACGGTGCGCAAGGCCAGATACCATTGTCGGATTCGCATTCTGCGAGGGGTTTGCCGACAGAATGGATGCAGGGAACAAATTCGCCGTCGTTGCCGAGAACTTCGAGAACTTTAGTACCGACACGGGTCATGGTGTGCATATTAATAACAACGTAAGCAGAGTCAGTGATTTCAACACCGATTTTAGCGATGTTTGAACCGACGGGGCCCATTGAGAAGGGAATAACGTAGAAAGTACGACCTTTCATGCAGCCGTCATAAAGACCGAGCATGGTTTTCTTGAGTTCGACGGGGTCGATCCAGTTATTAGTGGGACCAGCATCTTCTTTTTTTGCACTGGCGATATAAGTGCGGGCTTCAACACGTGCGACGTCAGAAGCGTCAGAGCGGAAAAGAACGCTGTGGGGCTTCTTGGCAAGGCGGGTGGCAAGACCGGATTCAACCATTTCATCTGCGAGTTTGTCGTATTCGGCTGCGGAGCCGTCACACCAGTAAACTGCATCGGGTTTGCAGATAGCAACCCATTCTTCGACCCATGCGAGCAATTTTGCATGCTGCGTGGGAGCGGCATTCAAATACTTTGTCATCTGAATTTTCTCCATTATGTTAGTTAAAAGATAAGAGCAAAAAAATTTTGCTGAAAGTCAAATCAAAGCTCAAACAGCAAAATATTACATTCATACATAATATATAACGCAATTTTACAAAATACAAGCTGTTTTCGCAATTTTCGCAAAAAAAGTCTTTAAAAACCCCAATATTATACCTTTTATCACCTTAAATATTTACTGATAATTATTTTGCGCATCGGGGAAAGAGCATTGAAATACCCGTCAAATGATTTACCTATTATTTTAATTTCTGCAAGAGTGGAGCGAAACAGTACTGCTTCAGGATTTGAGGAAATACTTTGCAGATTTTTGCGCGCCTTGGCGATCATATTACGGCTGCGTTGATTTCTGACCAAAAAATACAACATTATTATTGCCAGAAAAAGCCAGAAAGGGAAGATTGGCAATGATGAGAAAAGAAAATTTTTTATCAGCTGTGCGATCAGCAGCAATATTGACGGCAGAAGAAAAAGCATAGCATCAGTTTCTCTGATAAAACAATTTCCGATATAGCGGCGCAATATACTTCTGCTTGTCTGGTAAGCAAAAAATTCTTCAATGGCATGATCGTGAAGTACCTGTCTGGCACAATGACAAAGTTCATGAGCAATAAGTTCAGTGCGGTCATATATCAGAAAGCGTTTTTTATTTTTGAATGCCGGACGTAACAGAAAAACTTTCATTTCTGTTTCATCATCATACAGAGAACACCCTCCCCACAGCAGTCCGACTTTGTCAAAAAGATAAAACCCCGGAACATAATCAACGGCAAAACCGTACATTTTCTGTGTCATCTCCCATGCAGGAGCAAAAAGTTCATTGTCAATACGGTCGGAGTTTCCAACTTCAAGTTTATCTTTACCGTCTGCAGATTCCCAAAGAGTTATTCTCTCTGATTGAGCGGAAATTTTCTCCGCAAATGCATATTCCTTAAGCAGTCTTGCCCGGAAATCTTCTGTATTTTCACCAGGAGCAGGAAACAAACCGTGAGAGTCAAGTTTCAAAAGGAAATCTGCATTTTCAAAACTTTCATTTTTCAATTCATTACAGCTGACGGGGAAAAATTCACACATGTTCCGTAAATCCTTAATTATCAGAATTTTCTTTTTTGCGGTTTCCTTTATCAAAAACCGTTATTTCTGAAACATGGTAACGTTTAGTATTGCCGGAGTCAAACGTGACAATAACTGTTTGCGTAAGAAGATTGCGGTCGGTGATCCGTCCCTTGCCATCGGGAGTATTGCACATTTCACCTCTGTGCGGCATTGTTTTTTCAAGCTCCAGATAGCCGTCATATTCAAATTTCAAACAGCATTTCAGTCTGCCGCAAACACCGGAAATATTGCTTGGAGTGAGTGACAGATCCTGCTCTTTTGCCATTTTTACATTGATTGAATCAAAGTTTTTCAAAAAACGGCTGCAGCAGAGTTCCTGACCGCAAATAAAAATTCCCCCGTAAATCGCACTTTCATCACGAACACCGATCTGACGCAATTCAATACGGGTATTGAGAGCCTGACTCAATTCCTTTACAAGTTCACGGAAATCAACTCTGCCGTCAGCGGTGAACTGTATCATTAACTGTTTGCCATCCAAAGAGTAATGTGCATTGAGAAGTTTCATTTCAAGCTTGAGAGAATCAACGAAATTCTGTGTGGTGCGCATAGCATTTTTACTGCGCATATTGTTTTCGGTGGCAGAGCTTAAATCATGCATTGTTGCCTTGCGTATGGCAACCGGCATTTCCGGATCTTCCTGATCGGTTGCTTCACGGAATTTGCGAATGATAGTTCCCATATCCTGATAGAAGGAGCGGCGGAAAACACACTGATCATTTACCTGAAGATCGAGAGAATCGGCTCCTTTGACTTCAAGTTTTATGCCATTTTCAAGTTTTACTGAATATACATAATCCATATAAAAATCCTTATCTGATTTATTTAAACTGCATCATGCAGGGAAAAATTTTATACTATTTCAACTTTGCGGGTCTTCTGATTTGAACTGAACGAATTAAATTCACAACCTTCATTCCCGGAAATAACAAGGATGTTTCCTTCGGGATCAGAAGTATGTATCTCATTATTCTTTGTTGTAAATTTTATGTTATGCTGCAGCAAAAATTCAACAGCACGTTCAAGGTCAGAAGATTCAAGTTTGATATTCAAGGCATCATGTTTTGGCAACGGCTCACTGAATAACGTGTTGAATGCGTTGATTTTAAGAGCTTTGCCGCATGGCAGGGCGATTTTCATAAAAAAGCTTCCGGCAACACAAATTTTCAAATCCGGCAGCAATCCGTGATAGAATGCACAGCAGCTGTCGAACTCTTTTACTGTTAAAAATGTCTCAAATTCGCTATTTTCCATAAATTTGCCCTTGCTTAATGCCGAAAAAATGTTAAATTATCATATACGGCATTTTATATACCATAATCTAAAATGTCAAATCTTCAAGAAATTTATGTAAATTTTTTATAAAAAAATAACAAAAAACACAAAAAAGGAGTAATTACTATGGACTACAACTCTTATCAAAACCCCTTGACCGGACGGTACGCCGGTCCGGAAATGAACTACAACTGGTCTCCGCACAAAAAACATTCCACCTGGCGCAGATTGTGGCTCGCCCTTGCAGAAGAAGAACAGAAACTCGGTCTTGACATCACAGATGAGCAGATCGCTGAAATGCGTCAGCATCTTGATGATGTCAATTTTGATGTTGCAGAAGCTTTTGAAAAAGAACTCCGTCATGATGTTATGAGTCACGTTCATGCTTTCGGACAGCAATGCCCCAAAGCCATGCCGATTATCCATCTCGGCGCAACCAGCTGCTATGTCACTGACAATACAGAACTTATCCAGATGCGTGACGGTCTCAAAATTTTGAAGGCAAAACTTTTGAAACTCATCGCACAGCTTGCCGATTTCTGTGATAAATACCGTTCCATGCCGACTCTCGGATTCACGCACTATCAGCCTGCACAGCTGACTACTGTAGGTAAACGCTTTGCTCTTTATCTGCAAGACTTTATGCTTGATTTGGAAGAACTTGAATTTGAAAGCGCAAATCTTCCTTTCCGCAGTGTCAAAGGCACCACCGGTACTCAAGCAAGTTTTCTTGCACTTTTCAACCGTGATTTTTCAAAAGTCACTGAACTTGAAAAACGTGTTGCCGCCCGTATGGGGTTTGACAAAATAATTGATCTTTCCGGTCAGACTTATACCCGCAAAGTTGATTACAAGGTTTTGAGCGTTCTCTCCGGTATCGGTCAATCCGCTCACAAAATGGCAACAGACATCCGTCTGCTCGCAAATTTGCGTGAACTTGAAGAACCGTTCGGCAAAAAACAAATCGGTTCAAGTGCAATGGCTTACAAACGCAACCCAATGCGCAGTGAACGTGTCTGCTCTCTCTCCCGTTATCTGATGAATCTGCCGTTGAACTGCGCCCAAACCCATTCTGTTCAGTGGTTTGAACGCACTCTCGACGATTCCGCCAACCGCCGTCTGGCTTTGAGCGAAGCTTTTTTGACTGCCGACGTTGTGCTTTCAACTCTCATTAACATCACTGACGGATTGCAGGTCTGGCCCAACGTTATTGCCAAACGTGTCCGTGCCGAACTTCCCTTCATGGCAACAGAAAACCTTATGATGGCTGCAGTCAAAAAAGGCGGTGACCGTCAGGAACTTCATGAAGTCATCCGTGAACATTCAATGGCTGCCGCCCGCCGTATCAAAGAAGAAGGCGGTGATAATGATTTGCTTGAACGTCTCCGCAACGATGCAGCCTTTGCTTCTATCAAAGATGACTTTGATACTATCGTCAACCCCAATGACTTCATCGGCTGCGCTCCCGAACAGGTCGAACGCTATCTCAACGAAAAAGTCCGCCCCGTTCTCAAAAAAGAAAGTGAAATTCTTGCTTCTGCCAAAGGCGATGCAGTCAATGTTTGATAAAATATATTTTTCAGAGCCGCATTTGTAACAAGTTCTGAAGAAATATATTTTTCAATGTACAACGCAAAGGGCTGCTGCAAAACCTCAAAAAAAAGAGGTAAGCAGCAGCCTCTTTTTTAAATGATTTTTTATAATAATCCACTACCCGGACAATCATACCTGCACTTTCACTTTATTTATTTTATTTGCATTTTTATTTTTTTATGCTATATTATATTTAATTACCTTGATTTTTAAAACCAATTATCATATCAACCTCGGGATTTCCCGAAAAAAAACAGGAGTAAAACCGTGAGCCAAACTGTACTTGTTTTCGTCAAACAGGTTCCGGACACGCAGAACATCACAGGCGATGCCATGACACCTGCGGGAACTGTCAATCGTGCAGCTCTTCCGGCCATCTTCAACCCTGAAGATTTGAATGCACTCGAACTCGCATTGCAACTCAAAGACCGCTACGGCGTAAAAGTCGTCGTCGGCACCATGGGTCCCCCAGCTGCCGCAGAAGTTTTGCGCAGTTCACTTTTCAGAGGTGCAGATGAATGCATTCTTCTGACAGACCGCGCTTTTGCCGGTGCTGACACCCTCGCAACCAGTTACGCTTTGAGCTGCTGTGCCAAAAAAGTTGGTAAAGTCGACCTCATACTCTGCGGACGTCAGGCAATCGACGGCGATACCGCACAGGTCGGTCCCCAGATCGCTGAAAAACTTCACATTCCGCAAATCGCTTACGTTGAAGAAGTAATAAACCTCGATTCTGACAAAATCCGCGCACGCCGTGCAATTGAAGGCGGTTACGAAATCCTCGAAGCCCCGCTTCCCTGTCTCCTTACCGTTATCGAAGGTAACGATCCCCGCCCCATGGCTGCTCTCAAAATTATGAAATACAAAAAGGCAAAAACTCCCGGAGAAGTTGCAAAAAATGCCGCATCTCCCGAAGAAGCCGAAAAAATTTGCGCAGAACTCAAGGCTAAAGGTCTCCTCATTGCCGAATGGAGCGCTGATTACGTCGATGCCGCCAAGGATCGCATTGGTCTTGCCGGGTCTCCCACCAAGGTCAAAAACATCCAGAACGTCATCCTTACCGCCAGTGAAGCCAAATCCGTCGAACCTACCGACGAAGGCATCAATAACCTCATGCATGAATTGATCGCAGATCATACTTTAGGATAATCATTATGAATAACAAAATCGGAAATGTCTGGGTCTTTATCGAACAGGAAGGCGGAAAAATCGCTGATGTCAGCCTCGAACTCGTTTGCAAAGGCCGTGAACTCGCTCAACAACTCGGCGTCAAAACCGAAGCTCTTCTGCTCGGCAACGGCGTTGAAAAATGTGTCGACACTCTTTATTCATACGGATGCGACACCGTTTATCTTATTGAAGATGAAAGACTTGAACCTTTCACAGTCCTTCCTTACGCCAAAGTTATCATGGATATGATCAAGACTCATCACCCCAATATCCTCCTTTTCGGCGCAACTATGAAGGGCCGTGAACTCGCTCCCCGTGTCGCTTCTGAAAAACTTGCAGGTCTTACCGCTGACTGCACCGATTTGCAGATTGACGACTTTGAAGATAAAGTCAACAAAAAGAGCTACACCGACAAACTTATGCAGATACGTCCCGCTTTCGGCGGTAACATCATCGCAACCATCGTCAACACCTGGGACGATCCCCAGATGGTAACTGTCCGTGAAGGAGTTATGAAAATGGATGCACCCGATCCCGCACGCAAAGGCGAACTCGTCCGCGTCAAAGCCGAACTCTCTGATACTGACACTGTTATAAAAGTCATCGAACGTGTACGTCAGGATAAAGAAGTTGACCTCAAAGGCGCACAGATCATCGTCGCAGGCGGTTACGGTGTCGGCTCAAAAGAAAACTTCAAACTTATCCGTGACCTTGCCGAAGCTCTCGGCGGCGAAGTCGGTGCTTCCCGTGCCGCTGTTGACGCCGGCTGGATCAGTCACGATTATCAGATCGGTCAGACAGGCGTTACTGTCCGTCCCCGCCTTTACATCTGCGCCGGTATCTCCGGCTCCATTCAGCACCGTGCAGGTATGACTGAATCCAAAAAGATCATCGCCATCAATACCGATCCCGATGCTCCTATTTTTTCAGTCGCTCACTATGCTATTGTCGGTGACCTCAACGATGTCATTCCAAAAATGATCAAAGCCTTCAAAGCAAAAGCATAATCAGGGGAGAAAGAATATCATGGCTAACTTTTATACAGATAACAAAGATCTCCAGTTCACACTGGAAAATCTCGACCTTGCCGAAGCTGTTGCTATCAAGGAAGATAATTATACCAAAGCAGAAAAATTTGAAAGCGCCCCCGTCGACTACGCCGATGCTCTTGACAACTTCATCCGTGTCGCCAAAGTTGCAGGTGAAATTGCCGGTGACAAAATAGATCCCCGCTCACGCATCGTCGATGAAGAAGGACCGCACTTTGAAAACAACAAAGTCACTTATCATCCCCTGACTAAGGCAAATCTCAAAGATTTGGCTCAGGCTGATTTGAGCGGTATCACTCTGCCGCATGAATACGGTGGCTTGAACTTCCCGTGCAGTGTTTATATCATGATGACTGAAATGGTTTCCCGTGCTGACGGTTCTTTGCAGAATCTTTTCGGTTTGCAGGACATCGCCGAAACCATTTGCGACTTCGGCAATGAAGAACAGCGTCAGCAATATCTGCCCAAATTCGCCAGCGGCGAATACGACGGTTCAATGGACCTCACTGAGCCCGATTTCGGTTCAGACCTTCAGAGCGTCCGTCTCCGTGCATGGCAGGACGAAAACGGTCAGTGGTACCTCAACGGTATGAAACGCTTCATCACCAACGGCTGCGCACAGGTTCACCTCGTCCTTGCCCGTTCTGAAGAGGGTACATCCGACGGCCGCGGTCTCTCTATGTTCATCTGCGAAGCATGTCCGCAGCTCGTTGTCCGCCGTATCGAAAACAAACTCGGTATCCACGGCGTTGCAACCTGCGAACTCCAATACAATGACGTTCCTGCTCAGCTCTGCGGCAAACGCCGTTTCGGTCTGATCAAATATGTCATGAGTTTGATGAACGGCGCTCGTGTTGCAATCAGCGCACAAGCTGTCGGTATCGCAGAAGCCGCTTACCGTGAGGCCCAGAAATATGCTGCTGAACGTGAACAGTTCAAAAAATCAATTGACAAATTCCCCGCAATTTATGATATGTTGAGTTCCATGAAGGTCAAACTTGCCGCATCCCGTGCGCTTCTGTATGAAACCACCCGTGCCGTTGACCTCCGCAACGCTTACAACCATATCGCTGAAACCAAAGAAAATGTCACTCCCGAAGAACGTGCAAAACAGAAATATTACAACAAGGTTGCAGCAGTTCTTACCCCCATGTGCAAAGCTCTTGCTACCGAAAGCGCAAACCAGATCGCTTACGATGCAATTCAAATCCATGGCGGTACCGGTTACATGAAGGACTTCAATGTTGAACGTTATTACCGTGATGCCCGTATTACCAACATCTATGAAGGTACTACCCAGCTTCAGGTCGTCGCCGCCATCGGTGGTGTTATCCAGCGTGACAACGACGAACGCATCAAGGAATTTTTCGCTCTTCCCTTTGAAGGTGAAACTGCAAAACTTGCCGCCATCGTCAAAGAAATGTACGAAAAACAGCTCGCCGCCGTCAAATTCATCTCCGACAAAAAGAATGCCGAATATCATGATCTCATGGCTCGTGCATTGGTCGAAAACGAAACTTACATTTTCGTTGGCTTGCTGCTGCTCCGTGATTCACTCAAGAGTGCTGAACGTCTGCCGATCGCTTCACGCTACATCCTTGACGGCCGCTTTGAATTTGAAAAACGTTATCTCAGAATTATGTCCGATGACACTCTGTTGATTGAAAATCATCGCAGTATCATCGACTACTGATAAAAAAACACTGTATTACTGCGATTAAAACAAACGCAGTAATACAGATATTGAAAGGTAATTATGAAAAACGAATATTTGTATCGCGCAAAAAAACAGATCACCGATCCGCAGATTCTCTCCATTGTTGCCGCACGCCGCGCACGTCAGCTTGCCAACGGCGCACGCCCCATGATAAAAACTGACGATCAGGAATATCTTGACATCGCTCTGCTTGAAATTGCAGAAGGTCTTCTCGGTTACGAATTCCCGACTGAAGAAGAAATTGCCGCCGCAAAACAGGCAGCCCGTGACGCTGAAGCTCTTGAGGCTGAAGCTGACGCATTGGCAGAACAAGTTCAAGATACTGAATAACACGGAGATTTGATTTATGCCCCGTACCCAAAAAGCAAATACGCCTGTAGTCGCCCTTATTATGGGCAGCAAAAGCGATCTCGATGTCGTAAAAGGCGCACTGACCGTTTTGGATAAATTTGAAGTTCCTTACACTGCCCGGGTCATGTCTGCTCACCGCACACCCGATGCCGCTGCGAAATTCGCAGAAGAAGCAGAAAAAAACGGTATCAAAGTTATCATCTGTGTCGCTGGTATGGCAGCTCATCTCGGCGGAGTAATTGCTGCAAAAACCCCCCTGCCGGTGATCGGGTTACCGGTTGCATCAGAACCTTTCAACGGTCTTGATGCGCTCCTGGCTATGGTGCAAATGCCTCCCGGCATTCCCGTCGGTGTCGTTACTGCCGGTAAAGCAGGCGGCAAGAATGCTGCCCTGTACGCCATCAGTATTCTTGCACTACAAGACAAAAAACTTGCAGAAAAGTTAAAAGAATTCCGCACTGAGCAATCACAAATCGTTGAACTTGCCGATCAGGAATTGCAGGATTCTTTGAATTGCAAATAATCTTGAAGCGGAAAATCAAACGGTTTTCCGCTTTTTTTCAATTACAACAACAACCGAAGGCAAATCATGAAATTAAGTTCGACCGAAGCAAAAAATTCATTTAACTATATTTGGCTTTTGAAGCGGATGTTTCCGTTTATCAAACCATATCTGTTCCGTATCTTTATCGGCTTTCTGGTCGCATTGCCGCTGGGAATGCTTGACGGTGTTACTGCGTATGCGTTAAAACCATACATGGATTTCGTTATTAACGGAAAAACTTTTGATTATACAATAGCAGGTTATCATATCGTCATTACCAGTCTGCAAATGGCAGTCATCATTCCTTTCGGTATCGTAATTTTCACAGCGATTCAAGGTCTCCTGCATTATATAAATGAATATATTTGTTCCTGGACAAGTATCAAAATATCAAATGATGTAAAAATCAAGTTGTTTGAGCGTCTGGCATTTATGCATCCTAAATTCTTCGATGAAAATCCTTCCGGAATTGTTTTTTCCCGTTATTTAGGTGATCCTCAAATAGCTTCTGCCGGTCTCATTGACCAAATAAAAACTATTGTTACTACCGGTTGCAGCTCCATCGGACTTATTGCCGTCATGCTGTACAGCTCATGGAAACTTGCCATTGTCGGCGTATTGGTTCTGCTCTGTGCATTTCTTCCTCTTTCTCTGTTACGCAAAAAAATTAAAAAAACGTCAAATCAGAATATGGTCATTGCAGGAGATTTTACTACTCTTTGTGTTGAAACTTATTCCGGCAACAAAGTTATAACTGCTTATGAATTACAAAATCGGCAAATTACCAACTTCAATAAAATGATCCGGGATTTTTTCAACGTTAATATATCACTGACCAAACGCATGGCGTGGATGTCTCCGATGACACATTTGATTTCATCTGTCGGAGTTGCGGCTGTACTCGGATACGGAACATATCTCATCAACTCCCACCAGATGACATCAGGCAGTTTTGCTTCATTTATTGCTTCATTGCTGTTGCTCTACCGTCCGGTCAAAGCATTCGGTCATGCACTCACCAACATGCAGACAACTTTTGTCGCTATGAGCCGCACTTTTGAACTTTTTGATATTTATCCGGAAATCAAAAACAAAGAAAATCCGATTGAATTAAAAGCTGTAACTAAAGAAATCTCTTTTGAAAATGTCGTATTTGAATATGAAGAAAATACTCCGGTTCTGAAGAACATCAATCTGACTGTTAAAAAAGGAGAAACTATCGCCATCGTAGGAAATTCCGGGGGCGGCAAATCAACTCTCGTCAATCTGCTCCCGCGTTTTTATGACATAAAGTCAGGCTCTATAAAAATTGATGATACAGACATAAGAGATTTGTCTCTGGATTCTCTGCGTCATAATATTTCCATCGTATTTCAAGACAACTTTCTCTTCACCGGTACGATCCGTGAAAATATCATGATGGGCAACCCACAGGCAACGGAAGATGAATTACTTGCGGCTGTCAAATCAGCACATCTGGAAGATCTGATCGACAGTCATGCAGAAGGTCTTGATACATTTCTCGGAGAACGCGGACTCACTCTCTCCGGCGGTCAACGCCAACGTGTAGCGATTGCTAGAGCCATGCTGCGCAATGCACCTATTGTCATTCTTGATGAAGCGACATCCGCTTTGGACAATGAATCTGAAGCCATTGTTCAGAAGGCAATGGATAATCTGATGAAGAACCGTACTGTTTTCATCATTGCACACCGACTGTCAACGATTCAGAATGCAGACCGTATCGCCGTTATCAACGCAGGTGAACTCGTGGACCTCGGTACTCATGAAGAACTTGTAAATATTCATGGCGGTGCGTACAAAGCCCTCTATGACATGCAGTTCCGGACTCAAGAAAAACAATCTGAAAATGCGTGACAAATTTTATAATAATTCTTTCAGACAAGTGATATGATTTGCTGATCTTCAAAAATATCAACTTTTTCTGTAAAAGTAAAGAAAGTCTGCTCAGCACGTTCAAGCATTTTGAAAAATTTATTGCGGTTGTTTTCATCCAACTCTCCGGTAACATCATCAACCAATGCGATCGGTGTTCTTCCGCCGGTACAGGACAAATTGAATTCCGCCATTTTCAAATACAGCGAATAAATCCGTGTCTGCCCTGAAGAGGCAAAACTGCGCATATTGAATTTGTCGAGAAACATATCAAAATCATCAAGTTGAATTCCTTCTCCGGTAAACCCCTTCTGCACATCCCGGAGGCGATTATGCTCCAATGAACAGCGGATCTGCGGCAAATCACAATTCCGCCAATCAGGATGATACTGTATGCTGAAATTGTCATTTTGAGATAATTTACGCACCTCATTCTGTATAAGTTCAGCATAATATGCACGTCTCTGCATGATTCTTTCACCATGAAATGCGATCAACTCTTCAAATGATGAAAATATCGCAGAAACAGCCCGGCTGTTTACATTTTTTTTCAAAAGCGTATTACGCTGTGCCAGAGCATGCTTGTACTGCTGCAAGTCCCGTAAATATTCACTATCCTCAAGAGATATTAAAATATCAAAAAAACGTCTGCGGACCGCCGCAGTACCGCTTATCAACATTCTATCTTCAGGAGCAAAGATGACTGAACGGAAATTCTGTAAAATAGCACTTGCCCGTTTCTCCTGAACGTCATTGATAAAACACTGCCGCTCACCATTTTTTTGCTGTTCAATATGTATTTTGTTTTCGCCGTCTGCATCTTCAAAGAGAGCCATCAGAGTAAATGCATTAGAACCGCTGCGCACCATTTCCCTTACAGGAGCATTCTTGAATGAACGCAAAATTCCGAGATAATGTATGGCTTCAAGGATATTAGTTTTACCAATTCCGTTCGCTCCGCACAAAATTATATTGCGGGAAAAAAAATCGAGGCGTTTCTCCTCATAATTGCGAAAATGGTGCAGATACAACTTTTTCAGCATGAGCAAAAACGCCTGTTCAAAAATGCCGTCAATTATTTTTTGCGGATCGGCATGATAACGTAAATAAATCCGTTCGCCCCCTCAATAGCGACCTGATTGAAAGGATCATTCATTTTGAGAGTAACGGCAGGAATACCGACAACTTTCAACGGATCGGCAAGGAAACCGGGATTGAAGGAAACATCAATGGGATCAAGTGCATATTCAATACTTACAGAGTCTGAACCTTCCCCGATTTCAGAGCTTGAACCTTTAATAGTCAGATTATTGTCTGCAAAGCTCAAAACAACATAACTGCTGGATTCGGACAAAACCTGTGAAACCATTTCAATTTTTTGCAGCAGCGGTTCAGTCGGAACTTCAACAACACGTTTAAATTCAGTCGGAATGACCTGACGGAAATTAGGATAGTTGCCATCAATAAGTTTTGAAGTCAAAGTATAATTCTGACCAATAAAACGGCACTGCTTTTCTCCAATCTGAATTTCAACAAAATCACCGCCGTCAATCATGCGGCGAGCCTCATTAGCAGCTTTCAGCGGAACAATACACTCGCCGTCATCTCCATCAATAGCCTCAACAGTACGTTCATTGAGAGCCAGACGTTTACCGTCAGTAGCAACCATAGTCAGCATATTGCCCTGAGTGGCAAGCAGGATACCGGTCAAAACTTTGCGGCTGTCATCAGGACTGACGGCATAAGTAATTGAATTGAGCATCGCTTTGAAAACAGTTTCTTCAACTCTGATAGTCTTTTTGACAGAAATATCAACCGCTCCGGGAAACTCATCCGCCGGCAGTCCGAGCAAAGTAAAACGTCCGGTGCCGCATTCAATTTTTATATGATTGTTTTCATCAATATCAAGTGAAACCTCATCAGCAGAAAAACGGCTGACCAGAGCAGCAAACTTTTTGGCAGGAATAGTAGTTGCACCACTCTCTTCTG
>JAFVPG010000369.1 GCA_017505415.1 Lentisphaeria bacterium
AAAAATCACAACCGGAATATCATCGACACGGGCAAGTACATTTTTTATTGCCAGAAAAAGGCGGGAGCGTTCACCGCTGGAAGCAATTTTACGAAGCGGCAGCACACGTTCTCCGCTGTTTGCACTGAAAAGAATATCAAGTTCATCTGCACCGTTTGCGGCAAATTCAACAGTTTCAAAACTCCACTCAAAACGGCATTTTTTGAAACCGAGCAACTCAAGTTCATTGACAAGGGATTTTTCCAAAAGCACAGCAGCCTCCCTGCGCTGTTCAGTCAATTTTTCAGCAGCAGCAGCAAGTTTCTGTTCTGCCTGATTGATTTTCTCACACAATTCACGGCGGTAAGATGCGCCGTTCTGAGATTTGGCTATCATCTCTTTTGCCGCACTGTAATGTTCAAAAAGTTCTATAACTGAAGGTCCGAAACGCCGTTTCAAACGATAAAGAGCATCCAAACGTTCCTCAACCTCCTGCAAAGACTCTCCGTCAAGTTCAACACCGGAGGCAAAAATATCAAGTGAATTCTGTAAAGAATTTAAGGCTCCGTTCACCTCTTCAGCTTCAGTTATAAGTTTCTCCAAAGCACCGTCAGCAAGTTTATCCATTGCATAAAATTCACGCATCAAACTGCCGAATGCCTCTGCTATGGAATTTTCTTCTCCACTCAATATCTGAGAGGCACGGCTTGAGGCAGTTATAAGCTCTCTGGCATTGCTCAAAATCTTATATCTGCGAACAAGTTCATCTTCTTCGTTCTCACTGAATTTGAATTTATCCATTTCTGCAACAAGTTCCTGCGCCTCTGCAAGCGCATTCATGTCAGGCAGCAACCCGTCAAAATCAGCAAGCTGCTGTTTCAAATTCCCAATTTCAGCGAAACAATTTTGATATTCCTCCAGAGAAATATTACCGAAACGGTCAAGCAATTCAAGCTGACGGCTTTGGGAATTAAGCGAAAGCTCCTCGTCCGGACGGTTGAAATCAAAAAAAAGTGATGCAAATTCACGCACCGCCCGAACCGGCAGCGATGAACCATTCACGTAACTGCGGGCAGAATTTTCCTGCAAAACCCGGCGCAAAACAACCTCATTTCCAAATTCTTCAATATCATATTCTGCCAGAAAAGCTGCTATATCTTTTTGCAATTCAGACGGAATCACCAGCGTCGCTTCAATTTCACAGCGTTTCTCTCCGTCACGGATACAATCTTTGTCATTACGGTCGCCGAGAAGCACAGACAATGCACCTATAAGAATAGACTTGCCGCTGCCGGATTCACCGGAAATAACATTCAAGCCCTGTGAAAATACGACTTCCGCATTTTCAACCAGAGCAAAATTTTTAATCCTGAGCAAGGTCAACATTTGAACATAAACGCTTTTTTACATCTTCAGAAGTTACACCGTAAATACGGACGACTTTGCGGCGGGAAGTATCCCCCTGCACCAGAGAGCATGAGCTTTTGCTGACACCGAGTTCAGATGCAATAAACTTTATAAGCATCTTATTCGCCTCACCGTCAACAGGCGGAGCAGTCAATGCAATTTTCAACATACCATCATGCACACCTGCAACAGCACAGCGTGAAGATTTCGGCTGCACATAACAGCTCAGCTGTGAATATAAAGGCTCTTTATTCTCCGTCAACATTTTCTTTTACTTCTTCAACAGCAATTTCTTCGGATTCTGTAATTTCTCCCTCCTCTGCATTTTCACTGACAGATGGAGAAACATTACGGCCGAGAAGCAAATCGATTTCAGCAATATCCAAAGTCTCTTTTTCAAGCAGAGCCTGCGCCAGTTTTTCCAATTCATCTGCATTATCTTTAAGGATCTGACGGGCAGTATTCAATGCATCATTTACCAGATTACGGATAGCCAGATCAATTTCACGTGCAGTTTCATTGCCGAGAGAATCAGGCAGCGGAGCATCAATGCGTGAATGCGGATGATTGCGGAATTCTCCGTAACGGACTGGCCCGATTCCTTCGACCATACCATAGGAGCAGACCATCATGCGGGCAAGTCTGGTGACATGTTCAATATCAGCACTTGCGCCGGTTGTAATGTCGCCGAAAATCTGTTCTTCCGCCACACGTCCGCCCATAGCCATAGCCATTTCAGCAAGCAGTTCCAGACGGCTGCGGGTATAAACATCTTCTTTCGGCATAGTAAAAGTAGCGCCGAGATAAGCATGACCTCTGGGAATGATAGTAACTTTGTGAACCGGAGTTGCATGCTCAGAGTGCAAGGCGACCAACGCATGACCGGCTTCATGATAAGCAGTAAGTTTGCGTTCACGTTCAGTAATCTTGCGGCTCTTGCGTTCACGACCGTAACTTACCTTGTCACGTGCCTCTTCAAGCTCTGATTGAGTTACTTTTTCTTTATTGGTGCGGGCGGCAAGCAGAGCTGCTTCATTGCAGAGGTTTGCAAGATCAGCCCCGCTGAAACCGGGAGTTGTACGGGCAATGACATCCAAATCAATATTTTCGTCAAGCCGGATATTTTTCACATGAATATCAAGTATCTGTCTGCGGCCATGAATATCAGGCAGATCCATTACCACCTGACGGTCAAAACGACCGGGACGGAGCAAAGCAGGATCAAGCACATCGGGACGGTTTGTCGCCGCCAGAACAATAACACCGTTGCGGCTTTCAAGTCCGTCCATTTCCACCAGCATGGCGTTCAAAGTCTGTTCACGTTCATCATGACCGCCGCCCATACCGGAGAAGCGGGATCTGCCGACAGCATCTATTTCGTCAATAAAAATCAGACACGGCATATTTTTGCGAGCCTGTTCAAACATATCCCTGACACGGCTTGCTCCGACACCGACAAACATTTCAACAAAATCCGAGCCGGAAATTGCAAAAAACGGAACTCCGGCTTCACATGCAACAGCCTTTGCCATCAAAGTTTTGCCGGTACCGGGTTCACCGACAAGCAGACATCCTTTAGGAATCTTACCGCCAAGCATTTTGAATTTCAGCGGATCTTTAAGGAATTCAACAATTTCAGCGATCTCCTCTTTTGCCTCATCTGCGCCTGCAATATCAGCAAATTTGACTTTGAGTTCGTCAGGAGGAATCATACGGGCTTTGCTCTTGCCGAATTCAAATGCACCTTTATTGGCATTGCGGAACTGACGGGCGGCGAAAATATAAATAATGATAAACAGAATCACCAGCGGCAATATGGAACCGAGCAGAGAAAACCATGAGTCATTATTCTGCTTGACTGTAACAGCCTCGGTACGCTCCTGCAAAAGTTTATCAATAGTATCAGTTTTCTGCACACGTGTTTTGTACAAATACTCCTGACGCGGAGCTTTTTTGTCCCTGGCAGTTGCCTTGACCGGCACAGAAGTTGCCTCTGCGGCAAGCAAATAACGGCCGCTGATACTCAAAACGTCATTTGCCTCAGAATAAATATCAGCACTTAAAATACGGTTTTCTTTCAAAGCATCAATAAATTGAGACTGATTGAATTCTGCAGGTTTCTCACTGTCAAAATTTTTCAAAAGCAAAAGTACTCCGAGAATCAAAAATATCCCCAGCCATATCCACGCCGCTTTACCGGATGGTTTCACATTTTTTTTATCTTCCTGATCAGACATAAAATTTCCTTACCGCCGGATAGAATTACAAAAACAAGGCAATCACTCCGACGGGTAATTGCCTGTGTATCATTTCTCTACACAAAAAATAAAAATCAGACATTATCTGCTGAAAAGTTTGATGGCAATATATATAATACCTGCCAGCAGCAAAACTCCGAAAATACCAATGGAAATAAGAATCATTGTATTGATCTTTTTCTGCTTTGCCCTTTGCACCTGAGCGAAAGGAGACAGATTGGTCAATTCACGCACACCGGCAATATTCATTTCCGTGCTGTCCAAATCAATAGTATGAGTTCTGGAGATAGTACCGGAAGAGGCATTATCATTGCTGTCATAAAGCATTTCAACAGAGCCGAGCTGAATAATATCTGAATTTTTCAGCACACGTTCAGTAATAGGTTCATTATTGACACGGGTTCCGTTTGTACTGTTGTTATCACGGAGCATATAACCGCCGTCTTCCATGCGGATAAAATCACAATGATATGAACTCAATGATGACTCTTTGATGCATATATCCATGCCATCTTTGCGACCGACAGAAAGCTGTTCCTTGTTCAACTCGAAAACAAGACCGCGCATTTTTTCAAAAAGAATAGTCAATTTAGGGTTGTTAGCCATATTTTTATCCTTTCTCTGAAATGTTTATACATATACTTTGAACATATTGAAATATAGCCATATCTTTAAAAAAAGCAAAAATTTTTTTGAATTATTTTGATTTTTTTTTAATATTTTCTCTTTTTGATTTGATTTTATGCACTTTTTATGGTATTTTGAATAAATTTTCAAACGGATTTGATAAGAAATGAAAAAAATATATATTCTCTCAGTAATTTGTACAATTTTGCTCTGCGGCTGTTCCGATAAAGGAAACAGTTCAGACAATCATCTGCGCTTCGGCAGTTCCGGTGTCGTAAAATCGCTCGATCCGGCTCTCGGAGCAGATCTGGTCAGCCGCAACATGTGCGGAGTCATCTATGATACACTTCTTCAATACGATTACCCGAATATCCCATATAAACTCGAACCGTCAATGCTGGCGGAAATGCCTGAAGTTTCTGCGGACGGAAAAAACTATAAATTCAAACTGCGTCAGGATCTTTATTTTCATGAGTCAGAGTTTTTCAAAGACCAAAAAGACCGGCAGGTAACTTCCGATGATGTGATATTCTCTTTCAAACGTATAATTGACTCACGCAAAAACAGTCCTGTCTACTGGATTTTCCGCAACAAAATAAAAGGGATTGCCGACTTCCGTAAATACACCGAAAAAGATTGCGGCACTGAATATCCTGAACTTGAAGGCTTGCGCAAAACAGGAGAATTCACCTTTGAAATAACTCTGAACGCTCCGGATTACCGTTTTTTGTATTTCCTTGCCCTGCCCAACTGCGGAATCGTTTCAAAAAAAGCCGCGGCTGCCGATCCGCAGCACTTCAGCCAAAATCCCATTGGCAGCGGTGCATTCAAACTGAAAAAATGGCAAAAGGGATACAAAATTCAATTTGTACGTTATGACGATTACCGTAAAGAATTTTTCCCGCAAGCCAAAACGATTGCTGACAGACAGAAAAAACTTCCGCTTGCTGACGGAATGACTTTTTACATCTTCAAACGCAACTTTGCTTCATGGCTGCTCTTTCTGCAAAAAGAACTTGACATGGCAGTTCTTGATAAAGACAATCTCGATATACT
>JAFVPG010000370.1 GCA_017505415.1 Lentisphaeria bacterium
ACGGGGATGGATATCCCCCGCCGGGGGTCGCAAGGGGGGCGGCGTAAGCCCCCTTGCAATAAAAAAATCAGTCTACGTTTAGTACACAACCTTTTGAATTACTTTTGAAATTACCTCAATAAATCACAAGATATACGGATTATTTTAATGAGTATTGCAAGAGATAAATATGATTTGATTGTCGTCGGTTCAGGTCCGGCAGGTTTAAGCGGTGCATTTTTTTGTGCAGCAAGAGGCAGGAAAGTTCTTTTGCTGGAAAAGGAAAAACGTTTCGGCGGCAAATTGCCAATTTCAGGCGGCGCAAGATGCAATGTTACAAATATTTTATCTGCAGATGAGCAGGCGCATGCTTTCGGCAGAAAATCACGTTTTTTATTGCCGGCATTAAAAAATTTTCCTCCGGAAATGACGAGAGATTTTTTTAAGGCGCATGGAGTGCCGATAGAGGTTACAGATGGATTTCATTGTTTTCCGGAATCCGGCAGAGCTATGGATCTGGTCGATGCGTTATGTACTGCATGTCATGAACAATTTGTACAGTGTTTGAGCGGTGTAAAAGTTCAAAAATTGTTATTGGAAGATAATAAGATATGCGGTGTGAATTGCGGAAAAGAAAATTTTTATGCTGAAAATGTTCTGCTGGCATGCGGCGGCAAATCCTATTCCAAATGGAGCGGAAGTGACAGCGGTTATGAACTTGCGCGGCAGGCCGGGCATACCGTGACTCCGCTTTTTCCGGCAATGACGGGCTTGCAGTGTACGGAAGAGTGGGTCGGCAGCTGTGCCGGAATATCTTTTGAAAATGCAGAATGTTTTATTGATCTTCCGGGAGAAAAAACACATTGCAGAGGAGAACTGCTGTTTACCCACAATGGAATTTCCGCATTTGCTGTACTTGATATGGCAGGATATGTTGCAGAATTGCTTATGAAACATCAAAATGTTCCGCTGAGAATAAATCTTTTTGCTGACATTCCCAAAGAGGAATGGCTGAAGCGTTTCGCTTCATGGCGGCAGACCAGAGGTAAAGTAACTGCGGGAAAAATTATGAATGAATATCTGCCTAAAAAAATGATACCGTATCTTGTCCCGCAAGCAGAAACTCCTTTCGCCCGCTATCCTGCGGAGGCAGCAAAACAGCTGTTAGAAAATCTCGCTGCTTTGAAATTGCATGCCGGAAATACTGAAAACTGGCACAAGGCAATGGTAACAAAGGGCGGAGTCGCACTGGCAGAAGTAAATGCAAAAACAATGGAGAGCCGTTTGATTTCAGGATTGTATTTTGCCGGTGAATTGCTTGATATTGACGGGCCGTGCGGCGGTTATAATATTCAATGGGCATTGAGTTCGGGCGCATTGTGCGGTCAGAAATGCAAATAAAGGAGATTATAGAATGAACAGAAATATTACTTTCAATAAAGTGCATGATGATTCTTCCGGTAAAATGTTTTCTTTTTCAGCGTTCACGCTGATTGAACTTCTGGTGGTAATTGCGATCATTGCCATTCTTGCCGGAATGCTGCTTCCTGCTTTGAATAAGGCACGGGAGATGGCGGCACTGATGAATTGTGTCAGCAATATGAAACAGATAAGTACTATGATGAGTCTTTACAGTTCTGATAATGCAGGCATGTATCCCTATGCGGAGGGAGATCATTTATGGGAGAGCAGTGAACAGGGCTGGACGAATAAGCTCCGTCTTGAACAGAATGCTCCGCGCAAAATTTTTCATTGTTCAAGGGATGCCCGCAGGGAGTTTTCGTATTCTTTGAATTGCCGTCAGATATACTTGGCAAAAAGTGCTTTCGGCAGTTGGAACGAAAGAAATTTTGAACAGGCGAAAATCTCGCCGTCAGCAATTATTCTGGTGGAAGAGAGCAATGAGGAACACGCTTCAGGGGGACCGCTTTTTACAGAAGGGGACTCTGACCATGATAATTATACACAGGATACTGAACCGAAAAATCCCGATCGCCACGGCGGTTTTGCGGTACTTTTTACTGACGGACATGTTGAACGGATCACCAAACGTTATGATTTCAATAAAGTGACATATTTTACTGACAAATATTCTAAGTGGGAGTGATTTATCCGTTTGATTGGAAATTGAAAAAGTCGACAGCATTGAGAAATTCAGAAATATTTCTGGTCAATATCCCGAATTTTGTTTGACAAAAAGGGCTGCCGCATATCTTTTGTGAGGTTTGCAGCAGCCCGCAAAAATGTTTACTGCAATTTATTTTAAAGCATCTTGAATTTTGCTCTTGATAAGTTTAGTAAGACCATCAAGCGGAAGTCTTGAAGAATCCTTTTCACCTCTGACTTTGAATTCCACTTCATTATCAGCGAGTGTTTTCGGAGAGATGACTATACGGAGCGGAATACCGAGCAAGTCGGCATCGCTGAACATGAAACCGGGTTTTTCGCCACGATCGTCAAACAAAACATCAATTCCGGCATTGAGAAATTCCTGATAAAGTTTTTCAGAAGCCTCTTTGACTGGTTCTTTGTCGATTTGAATGGCACAGATTTCAAGTTGATACGGAGCAATGCTCATCGGCCAGATCGGACCGTATTCGTCATGAGACTGTTCAAGAACAGCCGCCATTGAACGTCCGACACCGATTCCGTAGCAGCCCATGACCATGGGAACGGATTTTCCGTTTTTGTCAAGATAATTGCAATTCATAGCGGCAGAATATTTAGTTCCGAGCTGGAAAATGTTACCGATTTCAATACCTCTTGACATCTTGAGCGGTTCTCCGGTGATCGGACAGGGATCGCCTTCACGGACGGTGGCAATATCGCAAACTGTAATTCCTTCCTTATTGACAATATCACGGTCGTAATTGAAGTTTTTGAAGTGATAATCAGCTTCGTTTGCACCGACGACGAGGTTGCTTGATTCTGCAACTGAACGGTCAACGAAAATGCGGCATTTTTTCGGATCAATGTTGAGAATTGAAGCATAACCTGCGACACAGCCGACATTTTCGATAGCGGCATCGTCGGCAAATTTGAGTTCGGCAACGAGAGCGGCATTCTGAAGTTTGGTTTCGTTTATCTCAAAATCGCCGCGAATCAAAGCAAAAATCAAATCTCCGGTATGAACATCCTGATAGAAAACAGCTTTACCGGTATTTTCAGCCTTGAGATTAAGGAAATTTGCAACTTCTTCAATGGTTTTCTGACCGGGAGTATGAACTTTTTCGAGTTCGAGCGGAGCTTCTTTGGTAAATTTGCAGCCGGAAACAGCAATTTCACGGTTTGCTTTATAGGAATAATCACTGTTGGTGAAAATCGTATCTTCCCCACAGTCGCAAATCGCCATGAATTCATGTGAAACTTTGCCGCCCATCATGCCGGAATTGGATTCAATGGAGATGGCATTTTTCATGCCGATACGCTCAAAAATACGTTCGTAAGCAGCATGCGCACGTTTGTAATATGCCTCCAGATCCGCCTGATCGACATGAAATGAATAAGCATCTTTCATAGTAAATTCACGGACACGGATCATCCCTGCACGGGGACGGGCTTCGTCACGGTATTTGGTCTGGATCTGGTAAACCATGACCGGTAACTGCTTGTAACTGGTAACTTCGGTGCGGACAAGCTGAACAACAGCCTCTTCATGAGTCATGGCAAGGATCATTGGTTTGTCGTTGCGGTCCTTGAAACGGAGAAGTTCCTGACCGACTGTCTGATAGCGTCCGGATTCTTCCCAGAGTTCAGCGGGCAGAACGACAGGCATCAAAACTTCCTGACCTTCGATTTTATTCATTTCCTCACGAATGATGTTTTCGATTTTTTCGACGATTTTTTTGCCGACGGGCAGCAGAGAATAAATACCTGCTGACACGGGGCGGATGTAACCGCCTCTGATGAGGAATTTATGGCTGATTGTTTTTGCATCTTTGGGATCTTCCTTGATGCGGCGTCCGACGAGTTTGGTCATTCTCATAATTTTTTTCCTTTTATCTGTAAGTTCATTTCATTGAAAAAATCTTTCATAAAAGTGCCGTAATATTCTGCAAGTTTTCTGCCGGGTTCAGTCATCATGCGTGACGGAACTTTTGACAGTTTGACGAGATATTCACGGTAGGCAGTATCCTGGTATGAATATTCTGCGGCATTGAGTGCCTGCTGTTTTGAGTTATGGAGCCTTGCTCCCGAATTTCCTGCAAAAAGGAAAGCACGTCCGATGCCGACCGGACCGATCGAGTCTATTTTGTCAGCGTCAAAAAGTATTTTCGCTTCGAGAGTTTCCGGAGCAAGTCCTCTGCGGAAACGGTGACGTTCAATACAATGCACAACAGCATTTATAAAGCTGTCTGAAAAGTTGCGTTTTTTCAAATATTCTGCAGCAATTTTTGCTCCGATTTTTGCATGACAGACAGCCCCTTGGGTTTTGCTCTCCTCGGCTCTGCCGACATCATGAAGCATTGAAGCCGCAGAGATGATCTGCAAATCCCCGCCGCACTCATTTGCCAGTTTGAGGGCATTTTTGTACACTCTCAAAGTATGGTCAAAATCGTGACCGCAGTGGTTATTGGCAAGTTTCCGACGGACAAATTGACGGATCAAAGTCATCTCTTTTGAAAAATCCTGCACTTTATGTTTTCCTGTCTTGAATATTCCTATTTCTCTGTATCTGATAAATTTACATCATTTTTTCAAAAAATCAAATCTTTCATAATAAAAATGCTGTATAAAATCATCTCATTCGTCAAAAAATGACGGAAAAAATATCGAAAAATGACGGAATTTTGATTTTTCAGCATTGAAAAATGACGAATATGTGCTATATGTATAGTTAAATATCATGACGGTTTTTTTGTGGTCGTAAAGCAAAGATTGAAAACATGTGATATTCAATCATTTGCAAATTTCCGTCATATTTTGAGGCGGAATAGTGTGTGTTATTGGAAAATCCGTCATTTTCAGCCGTTGGAGGGCGTTATTTTTAAACGTTTATCCTGCGGTCACGGACTGGTGTTTTTTTGTTTTAACATACAACCACAAAAGGTAAAAACTATGAAGTCCCAAAAAAATCTGACAATTGCCGCCTTTGTCCTGGCATCATTTTTCCTGCCCGCTGATCTTGCGGCTGAACCTAAACCATCTGATAAACCTGAAGTCCGTTCAGAAGCTGCACTCAATTCTGTCCCGGTCAACGGTGAACCCGTCGTCGTAACTGAAGAAGACAGAGTCAAAGGCAAAGAAAATGTCAAAAACGTCCTCGAAGAGCTTCAGCAGCTTTTTGCCAAAGAAAACTATACCGTTCCGAAACGTGTACTCGGCCGCAAAATCGCACCGGCTTACAGCAAAGTCGTAGACGGTACTGACGGTACTGCAACTCTGGTCTACCGCCCACGCTTCACAACTGCCAAAAAACTTTATAAGGCTCTGGACGAAGTCGCCGCCGGTTATGCCGCCATTTCTCTCATCGAAGAACGCAATACCGTCATTGTTTCCGATAAGAAAAACAATATAAATTATTACAAAGAACTGGCTGAAGCCATTGATATTCCATCATCTCAGATACTGGTCGAAGCAAAAGTCGTCGAACTCATTTTCAATGACGGCATGGAGCGCAATCTCAGTATCTCTTACAACGGAGATAAATACAGCGGCGGTGCTGAAACAAGAGTTCCCGGCACAACCGGCACTGACGGTTTGAACGGCAGTTTCACCCCTGTCGATGATCTCAATATATCTTTCCGCTGGCTCCAGACTGCAACCGATGCCAGAGTCGTTTCTTCTCCCAATATTCTCATCAGCCGCAACGAAGTCGCCCGTATCGTTACAGCTCAGGAAATACCGATTCAGGAAGCCAATACCGTAAGCAACAGTATCAGTTTCTCAACCACTTACAAACGTGTCGGCGTTACTCTGGAAGTCGAACCGCAGATGATCAATGATGATAATGTAACTCTGCGTCTTTATCCGCAAGTCTCCAGCGTTCTGCGTTATGAAGCATTTCCCGTCGGCGGCTCAAGTGACCAAACTTATCCTGTTCCTGTCATCTCCGTCCGCAGTATTGAAAGTTATTTGAGAATGCAGGATAAACAGGTCGTCATGCTCGGCGGTCTTTATTCAAACCGTGATACTTTGCAGGAAGAACGCATTCCGGTTTTGAGCGATATTCCTTTTCTCGGTGAAATCTTTACTGGCAAAAATCATGCCCGCGAAGTCATTCAGCTCGTATTTTTTGTGAAAGTACATATCGTACCCCCCGAAGATGTTCTCTACGGTTTCATGTATGATCCCAATGAACAGATGAATGACAGTGAACGTGTCGCCGACCTCGTCGTTGACAGTCCTGAAATCAAGCCGAAACGCGAAAAAGCTATTGTCGGTCTCGTTGATGAAATGGTTCAGTCCCTCGACAAAAGCTGGGCCCCCGTAAGCAATGAACGCAAAAAACGCGAAGGTCTGGTCGAAGAAAAACCAACCTCCGAAGATAAAAAAGCAGATAAAAAAGCAACTGAACAGCCGGCAAAATAAAACGGAGTTAATATGAAACTGTTTGCCAGACAATACATAAAATATTGGTTGATCGCACTTGTTGCTGTCGCAGTCGCTGTTTTTGCAACATACAGGTCTTATACCAAAAAGAAAAATCAGAAACTTGAACAGCAGAAACGTGCCACTGATGCAGAATCCGACCGCACTTACAAAGTGAAACGTGAAGATTTGCCGATCGGTTTGATCCAGGGCGGTACAGTTAATGCCAGCCACAAGCACAAACTTGCTTTGCAGGCCAATTTCAAAACAAAACTCCTGTGGGTCGTCGATGAAAACAGCTGGGTGAAAAAAGGTGATGTCCTGCTGCGTTTTGAAACTGATGAACTGAAACAGAAAATCGAAGATTATGAAATCGACCTCGACAATTTGAAAAAAGAACTTGATATTGCCATCGAAGATGGTAAAATCCTCGAAAGTACCAATGCCGCAGATATTCAATCCGCTGAAGATAAACTTCAACAGGCGGAAGATGCCATGCGCAAATACCGCCGTTTTGAACGCACCCGTACCATCAACACTCATGAAAACAATATCGCCAATGCCGAAAGCGCACTTAAAACAGCTGAAAGTGCTTACACAGAACTGCGTGACTCCGAACTCGGCAGCGATGATGAAAATAAATCAGCCGACGAAAAACGACGTGAAGAACTTGAATCAAAACAGGAGACTATCGACAGCAAAAGTATCGCTCTTGAAAATGTCGAAGGCGATTACCGGGCATGGCGCCGTTACGATCACCCGACCAAAATAAAACGTCTGCGCAATGATTTGGAACAGGCGCATTTGAACTTGCGAAAAGTCCGCATTTCCGTAAATTCAAAAGTTATTCAGAAACGCCGTTCCATTGAATATTACCGCCGCCGTATCCGTATGACTCAAACCCAGCTTGACCGTCATCGTGAATATATGGATATGATGGTCATTAAAGCTCCGGTGGAAGGAGTGGTCATCTATTCTGATCCCGACCGCCGCTGGGGACGCCTCGATGTCAAAGTCGGTATGGATGTCGGTAAAGGTCAGATTCTGGTAACAATTCCTGAAATGTCCAATCTCATTGTCGATTTTGATTTGCCGGAAGAGTACCGTTCCAAAGTAAATGTCGGTGACGTTGCCGTTATTTCTCCGGATTCTCTTGTCGGAACAAAATTTACCGGCAAAATTATGAGCATTGCAACACTGCCGGTCAATATGGTTTCATGGGATAGCGCATCTCCCAAAGTTTATAAAGCAAAAATACAGTTTGACAAGCAGTCTCCTCTGCTCGTAAACGGTATGAGTGTACAGCTTAATATCGTCACCAAAGTCATTAAAAATACACTTTTTGTACCGGTTGAAGCAGTTTTTGAAGATAACGACCGTTTCTATGTTTACAAGCATACTTTGACCGGTGTGGAGGAGCAGGATGTTAAAATCGGTGAATCCAATGACAACTTCGTACAGATCACTGAAGGCATTGATGAAGGTGATATTGTTTATCTCTACCGTCCCTATCAGAAAAAACAGGAAAATAAATGAGCATTTTAGCTGCAAATTCACAGATACAGAATATTGTTGATCTGCGCAATATCACCAAAACTTATGTCAACGGCGAATTGAAAGTGCCCGTTCTCAAAGGGATAAATGCCGCAGTGGAGAGAGGTAAATTTGTCGGCTTTATCGGGACAAGCGGTTCCGGCAAATCAACTCTGCTCAATATTCTCGGTCTGCTCGACAATCCCACCGGCGGACAATATTTGCTTGAAGGAATTCCGGTGGAATCACTGTCAGACTATGAACTTGCAGAGATTCGCAACAAGAAAATCGGTTTTATTTTTCAGTCATTCAACCTTTTTCCGTATCTGACGGTCGAACAGAATATTGAAGTGCCGATGCTTTATGCCCGTGTTCCCCGTAAAATCCGTCAGGCAAGAGCTTTGGAACTCGCCAAAAGAGTTAAACTCGGTCACCGTCTCGGTCATAAACCCACACAGCTCTCCGGCGGCGAATGTCAACGCATTGCCATTGCCCGTGCTTTGAGCAATAATCCGGCATTTATCCTTGCTGATGAACCGACCGGAAATCTTGACGAAAAAACAAGTGATGAAATCATGGAACTTTTTCATGAACTGCACCGTTCCGGTGTAACTATTGTCATGGTTACACACAATCCGGCACTTGCCCCGCATTATGACAAAATCATCCGCCTGCGTGACGGCAGGATAGAAAGTGTGGAGTGAGCTGATTATGATGCTTCCAAGAGATATTCTTACTTTGGCAATACACAATTTGCTGATGCACAAATTCAGGTCATTTCTGACTTCACTCGGAGTAATTTTCGGTGTCGGCAGTGTTATCGCCATGCTCGCCATTTCAGAAGGTGCGAAACGTGCCGCTCTGGCACAGATCGAAGCAATGGGTATTGACAAGATCATTGTTTTTTCACAGCGGCCTCCGCTTGACGGACAGAGTGATGGAAATTCCGATGCCAGTGTGATCGAACGTTACGGCATTACCGAAGTCGACGTGCAGCATGTCATGAAAATGGATAATGTTGACCGCATAACCGGTCTTTTCAATACCAGAAAAAAAGTATTGAAAGGTCTTTCACGTACAGATATTAAACTTGTCGGTGCAGACAGATATTTCATGGAAGATACTCCGTGCGACATCATTGACGGCCGCTGGTTCAGCCCGTCTGATTTCAAGAACAAACTCAATGTCTGCGTTATCGGAACTAATGTCAAACGGCAGCTTTTCAAAATCGGCAGTCAGGATGTTGTAGGTTCCAATATCCGTATTGAAGGTGATGTATATAAAATCGTCGGCATTATGGAAAATTCCTACGGCACGCAATATCCGGAAATCGGAACTCAGAGCAACATGATCGTCATTCCGCTTGCCACTGCCAGAGCGCATTACAATGATTATGCATTTTTCCGCGAAGGCAATACCCACAAGATCATCAGAGTCGTATATGACATGCTGATCGTTAAAGTCGTTGACCTCATGCACATTGACAATACTGCCAAACGTATTTCAAACTTTTTTGAAAAAGCACACGGTTCAACCCGTGACTGGGGTATAGTAGTTCCTTTTGAACTTCTGAAACAGCGTGAACAGACGCAGAATATTTTTACTATTGTTATGGCATCCATTGCCGGTATTTCACTGGTTGTCGGCGGTATCGGCATCATGAATATCATGCTTGCAAGTGTTTATGAGCGCCGCAAGGAAATCGGCACACGCCGTGCGCTCGGAGCGCAGAAATCCGACATCATTCTGCAATTTCTGCTTGAAACTGTTTTTCTTACAACCTGCGGCGGTGTAATGGGCATTCTGACCGGCGTCGGTATTGCCAAAATAATTACAATGTACAGCGGCATGCCGACAGTTTATTCTGTCTGGAGCATTCTGGCATCACTGATCATCTCCTGCCTTGTCGGTATTATTTTCGGCACATATCCCGCCTACAAAGCCGCCCAGCAGAATCCGATCAAAGTTCTCCGCTCCGAATAAAACAACTCCGATACGCATTATTACAGTATTATAAAAATACATAAAATAGTAAGATTTTACATTTTTTTAATAGAAAATTCCAATCTTTTTTTGTTGCTTTATTCTCTTTTGTACATTATAATATAGTAAGCAACTATTTTGCCCTGTTGGAATTTTTAACAAATGAAAAGGAGGTTCCCTATGGCAGAACAACTCGCTATTGATGGCGGAAAAAAAGTTTGGGAAGGTGCTTTCCCCGGATGGCCCACCTTCAACGAAAACGTTTATGAAAAAGTTACCGACATCCTCAAAACCGGCAAAGTCAACTACTGGACCGGTAAAGTCGGTATGGAATTTGAAAAGAAATGGGCTGAATGGCTCGGCGTAAAGAACGCTATCAGCGTTGCAAACGGTACTTGCGCACTGCATACTGCTCTCGCATCTCTCGGCGTCGGCCCCGGCGACGAAGTCATCTGTACTTCTTACAGCTTTATCGCTTCCAGCTTCTGCGCTCTCCAGGCAGGCGCTCTTCCCGTCTTTGTTGACGTTGCTACCGACCACCTCATCGACCCGACCAAAATCGAAGCTGCTATCACCGAACGCACCAAAGCTATCGTTGTAGTTCACCTCTACGGTATGGTCGCTGATATGGATCCCATTATGGAAATTGCCAAAAAACACAACCTCTATGTTGTTGAAGACTGCGCTCAGTGCTTCGGTGGTGTTTACAAAGGCAAAAAAGCCGGTACCATCGGTAACGTCGGCTGCTTCAGCTTCTGCCAGTCCAAACACTTTACCACCGGTGGTGAAGGCGGTATGGTCGTAACCAATGATGAAGACCTCGCATGGGAATGCCGTTCTTTCCGTGACCACGGTTATGACGTCAAAGCTAAACTCAACCTTCTCGAAATGGAAGGCAAACAGCTCTACATCCATCGCCGCGTCGGTTTCAACTTCCGTATGACTGAAATCCAGAGCCAGATTGGTCTCTGCGAACTCGAACGTTTTGAAAGCTGGAACCTGCCCAACCGTATCCGCAACGGTAAAATGCTTATTGCTCAGCTCAAAGATCATCCCTTGATCAAATACTGCCCCGTTGACACCGAAGAACGTCAGAACTCCTTCTGGTGGGCTCCCTTCGTCATCGACACTGACAAACTCAAAGACGGCGTTGATACCAAGAAATTCATTGCAGCTATCGCTGCTGAAGGCGTTCCCGTCTACAGCGTTCTCTGGCCCGAAATGTACAAGGAACAGGCTTACATCGACCGCAATGGTTTCGGTACCGCCAAATATCCTTTCCACGATCCCAAAGCACGCAATATCGATTACTCCAAGTTCAACTGCAAGATGGCAAACTGGATGACAGACCGCACTATCAGCTTCTTCACCCACCCCGTCTACACCGAAGAACACACTCAGGCTATGATCGACGCATTCAAGAAAGTCGCCGCTGCCTACATGAAGTAATTTGAAGACTTCTTTTTCGGGAAGGGAAAAACTTTTTGAAAAAAGTTTCTTCCCTTCCCGAACCCATCCCTTTACAAAAACTTTTGGGTTCGCTTTCGTTTTTTTGCATCCGCAAAAATCCGAAAGCGTCACTCAGAAATTTGTAAACGGTATGCGTTGAAATGAAAAAAATCATTAAAATACGCTTTGAAAAGTTTGCGAAGCAAAATCAAAAAGCGTATTTTGACAAGAGTTTTTTGAAAGAGAGGGAAGTTGCAGGAGGGAAAGAAAGCTTTTATAAAGCGTGTGGAACGCCAAAAAAGTTTTCTTTCCCTCCTGCAATCACTTATCATACAAAAAGGAAAATTATTATGGCTAAAGTTAGATATGCTTTGATCGGTTTCGGCGGCATTGCTGAAAACCGTGTTGCCAAAGAAGGTTATGCCTGTGACAAGAGCCGTTTCCAGCCGTTGGAATTTGCTGAACTCACCGGTGCATTTGACCTCAATCCCGCACGCAAAGATGCTGCAGAGGCATTGGGTTTGAAATGGTATAATTCTGTTGATGAATTGCTGGCAGACAAAGATGTTGATGCAGTTTACATTGCTACCAACAACCTTTCACATGCCAAACTTGCCATTCAGGCTATGAATGCCAAAAAGCATGTTATCGTTGAAAAACCGGTTGCAACCTCTGTTGCTGATGCTCAGGCAATGGTTGATTGTGCCAAAGCCAACAATGTTTCACTGACTGTTGACCACATGATGGTTTACAATGCATGGACTATCAAGGCAAAAGACATCGTTGCCAAAGGCGAACTCGGTGCAGTCAATGACAGCTGTTTCCACATGGAATTTGCTTACGGCTTCTCTGAAGATGAAGCAAAAACCTGGCGCTGCAACAACATTGACGAAATGGGCGGCCCCATCGGTGACGTTGCAAGTCATTGCTTCTATGTCGCTGAATACATTTTCAATGACAAAATCGTTGAAGTCGGTGCTGTTTACCTGCCAAAAATTTTGAACATCAAAGCTGAAGACGGCGCATATATCAAGTTCAAAATGGCTTCCGGCATGGTCGGTTCAGTCAAAGCCGCATTCTCTGAACTCCGCGGCGGTCTGAGCGGTACTCTCACCAACCTCGGTTATGAAATCTACGGTGCAGATTCAACTCTCCGCAGTTACGGCGCAATGTTCCAGCTCTCCGGTCATCCCGGTGAACCTATCAAAATCCGTCTGGAAAAAGATACTCTCGGCGAAGTCGAAACTATCAAAGTTACCGAATACGCCAATATCTATCAGAGTTTGATCGAAAATCATGCAAAATCCGTTCTCTCCGGCAACTACATGAACGCCGAAGACGGTGTACATAACCTCAAACTCTGCGCTGCAAGTCATGAATCCGCTCAGAACGGCGGCAAATTCATCTCTGTCAAATAAGCAGAAAAAAATATAAAAAAAGAGGCTGTTGCTTACCTTTTTTAAGGTTTTGCAACAGCCTTATCTTTTTAAACCATAGGTTGTGTACTAAACGTGGACTGATTTTTTATTACAAGGGGGCTTACGCCGCCTCAAAGTAATTACAATTCAATTTTGATTTGTTTATCTTCAGGGATTGAGAGACATACGCAGTCGTTGCGGTAGGTGCGTTCAGGGAGAACGATGAGAACGTTGAGCGGTTTATCTTCCACGGCATAAGCGGCATGATGCCAGACACCGGGATGAACGAAAATACCTGTTCCCTGCGGGACGTAAAATGCTTCGATTTCATCAAGAGGAACATCTTCAGTTGCTCCGGCGGGAGCAAACCAGCAGATTGCATCGCCATCAAGCGGCATGCAGAATTCACCGGTAAAATCGTGAAATTCAGCAGCATCGACGACAAAATCACGTTTCATCATGCGGCAGGTGGAGAAAGTGGGAGCTGCGCCGCCGAAATTGGTCTGGATCATATCACGGTAAAAGCAGATAGTTGCATTTTTGTCGCCGCATGCATCAGTTGTGGGGTTGATGTAATTGGCGAAAGAACCGTAACGGCGGAATGCTTCATTGGTAAGTTTTTGAACTTTAATGGTTTTCATAATTAAATCCTTTCTTTTAATGGTTGTTTATGCAATATAACATTACATAAAGTGAATTGCAAATCATATCGCAAAAAAATTCAATAGAGATAATTTCAATTTTTTACTGTTCAGTGTTTTACTGTACATACCTGAACCGCCGAAAAACACAAATTTTCTTGATTTTCGCTTGAAATTTTTTGTATATAAAGATATAGTAAGCACTATTATGATTTTGAAAGGTTATTTCATGAAAAATTTTTTTATATTTTGCTTTGTTATTACTGTTGCATGGTTGTGTGGATGCAATAATACCGCAGTACATAATGATGCAGAGCTTTTTGAGGGAACGAACAATAATTTGAAACGTTTTGCCGGTGTAATGCCGCCGGAAGTAAAAACAATTGCCTGCATTGCTCCGGCTTCATACCCGGGAACAAAATTTCACCGCATGGGCGTTGAATTGCTCCGTCAGGCGGGTTATAACGTAAAAGTCATGCCTCATACTTTTGTCCGTCAGAAAACTGTTCCGCAAGCCCCGCTCAAAGACAGATTGGCAGATTTCTATGCTGCATGGAACGATCCGGAAGTTGATATGATTTTTTGTGTCAGAGGCGGCAAAGGATGTGAAGAACTGCTCGATAATATCGACTGGTCAAAATTGAAAAAACGTCCTGAATTGTATTTTCAGGGATACAGTGATGCAACATTGATAAATTGCGCTTTGACAGCGAAAAAAAACGGACATCCCATCGCCGGTCCAATGGCAGGTTCAATGGTAAGTCTGCCTGATGATGCCATTGAAGTAATGCGGGATATAAATCATGGCAGATCTCCACGTCCGGTGAAATTGCAGACTTTAGCCGCAGGTGATTGTCAGGGACTTCCGCTTGCAGGATTATTGCAGAGATTCAGCATTGTTGCAGACAAAGATTATTGTCCGGATACGAAAGGCAGGATCATTTTTATAGAAGCTGTAAACATTGATGCCGGAACAATAAAAAAAGATTTGAATAAATTGCTTGACAGAAAATTTTTTGCCGGTGCTTCCGGTATAGTTTTCTGTCATTTTGCCCGGTGCAAAAACAGTGAACAAATTGATTCCATTCTGAAAGAATTTGCTCTGAAAGTGAAAATTCCTGTATTTTCAGGCTTCCCATTCGGACATAAGCCTCAAAATTACAGCATTGACCTTACCCGTCCTGTTATAATCAGAAACGGTATTTTAACATTTCCTCAAATTGAAAAAGCAAATAATAGAAGGGATATTTTATGAATTGGATTGATTGGCTGATTGTGATAATCCCCGTGGCGTTTATCATGTATATGGCTTATTATGTCAGGCGTTACATTATTGGTGTTTCTGATTTTCTGGTTTGCGGTCGTGTCTGCCGCAGATATGTTATTACAACGGCAAATATGGCTAATGCGCTTGGCTTGATAACATTGGTGGCATTTATTGAAGTGCATTACAAAACAGGTTTTGCTTTGACTTTCTGGAACAGTATTACACTGCCGCTGACAGTTATCATGTCACTTACAGGATATTGTATTTACCGTTTCAGGGAGACCAGAGCAATGAGTATCGGACAATTTCTTGAGATGCGCTACAACCGTCCGCTGCGTATTTTTGCCTGTTTTGTCCGTTCCATTGCCGAACTTATGGCGAATATCATCATGCCTGCTATTGCGGCGAGATTTTTTATTTCATTTTTGGGATTGCCGCAGAAAATTTATCTTTTTGGAATTGAAATTCCTACATTTATGATAATTGTTGCGATTCTGCTGACACTTGCCA
>JAFVPG010000371.1 GCA_017505415.1 Lentisphaeria bacterium
CGTCCATTTCCAATTTATCCAAACGGACGACTTCAGGAGACCAATGGAGCAGAAGAGACGTTTCAGCTTTTGCCGCATGATAATCTTTTTCATCAAACATCTTGAACCATGTCGGTGAAAAATCCCAAATAGGAGCAAGCAGTATCAGCGCATCTGCAAGTGCAGGATTAAGCCATTTGAGAATGCGGAGAGATTCCTTCAACTGCATCAGACTCTCACTGCCTCCATGTCCGGGGATGATAATAAAATTGCGGAATCCCTGCAAATGCAATGATTCAATGATTTCTCCAACAAGATTGCAGAAAGTCGTCGGTTTGACGTTGATAGTCCCCGGCAGCATACCGCCGGAAAATGTATAATTCAATGTCGGAGCGATAAGACAATCAAGTTTTTCCGCCATTTTGCGGCTGATAAATTCAGCATTGCGCACATCAACATCCAAAGGCAGATGTGCGCCGTGCTGTTCACTCAAAGCATAAGGAATGATGATAGTTTTTTTTGTTTTCAAATACTCCTGCACTTCCGGAAAAGTACAATCAAGCATTTTATAATGTTCAAGAGCCATAATTATCTTCCTTCTTTCATTTCACGGACAGCTTCAACAACAGCATGAGCCTGATATTCAAGCTGTTCCTTTGTCAATGGATAAAGCGGCAGATGTGTGTAAGAATTGTAGAACATCTCTTCGGTATTTGGGCATGTCTTGGCAATAGCCTCTTCGTCGTAACCGAAATCCTTCATGATCTTGAAACGGTACATCGGACCGAAGTGAGTAATATTCGTAAGACCTTTTTCTGCCAGTTTCTTTGAAAGAGTCTGAATATTGCCGCCGACGATTTTCGGGTCGATGCGCAAGAGATACAAGTGATGAGTACCGTAAGTTTCTGCAGTATCAGCTTTTTCAACGAGAATTCCTTCCTCCTGTGAAAGAACACTGTTCATATATTCAGCGGCTTTGCGGCGGATAGCGATAATTTCATCCAGTCTCTGCATTTGCAGAATCATGCCGAGAGCCTGAATTTCAGTGGCAGAGTGATTGAGTGCAACCTGCGGTTTACCAAAGCGGTCGGTCAAAGGGGAAATATCATACAGCCAGTCTTTTATCTTGCGGGTAAAGTCAAGACCGAGGAATCTGCCGCCGGGAAATTGCGGCCCTGCCCAATCTTCATTGGAGAGAAGCACGCCGCCTTCGCCGAGAGCATTGATATTTTTTACTTCATGCAGAGAAAATCCGCCGAAATGACCAATCGAACCGAGTTTTCTGCCTTTGTAAGCACCGCCCATGCCGTGAGCGGCATCTTCCATAACAATAATATTATGTTTGGCGGCAAGTTCCATGATCGGATCCATATCAACGGGATAACCGCCGAGGTGAACGGGAACGATCATTTTGGTTTTCGGAGTAATTTTGCGTGCAACATCAGCGGGATCGAGATTGATGGTTTCGGGATCAATATCGGCAAAAACGATTTTTGCGCCGACACTCAAGGGATAAGCCATGGTCGCAATAAAAGTGACTGCGGGCATAATGATTTCATCACCGGCTCCGATACCGGCAAGTTTATATGCGATCTCCATACCGCCGGTCCAGTTATCGAGGAAGCAGGCATATTTTGAGCCGAAATATTTTTTGGAAAGCTCTTCTGCTTCAGCAACTTTTTTGCCGAGAGTAAGTTTGGTTGCTTTGCCGCTGACAGAGGCGAGTTTTTTTATCTCATCTTCGACTTTTGCCAATTGTTCAGCATAACCGTCTTTTCCGTCATCGGGCAAAAGGAATTTAACCATTTCAACGGAATCTTTGCCGTCATAAAATTCACCTACTGCATGCCACGGGACTTTGCTTTCGCCTACTGCATAACGAAAATCGCCGCCTGAAGATTGTTTTTCACTCATAGAAACCTCCTTTTGTTTTATGATTTCAGGGAATTTTTCCGTTTTCTGTTGCTAATATACTTGTATTTTTTATAAAATGCAATAGATTAAAATAATACAATACGTTAAATAAAAAATAGTATAGGACAACAGTATGCAAAATATTTGGGAATCTTCAAATTTCAAAGAAATATATAATGTCAACACAACTCCTTTTGAATTAGGTACTCCCTCATTGCGCGTTCAAACCTTCTGTCACTCCATAAGCTATCAGAACTGGAAAAACGGAGCTGGTTTCAGCAGACCGAATATTATTGCATTTATAATACTTTCAGGCAATCAGCAACTGATACACAGCGACGGCTCAAAAGAAAAAGTAAAAGAAGGTTACTTCTCCATGCTCAATCTGAATACACTTGACATAGATTTTCTTACTTTAAGCAAAAAAGCAGAACGTTATTTCATTCTGTTTGAAATAAATCCGCTGCTGCTGGCAATTTTAAAAGAGATGTTTCCTGCCGGACTTCCATCATTTCACTCCCCTGCCCCCCACAAATTGAAACTGCTTTTTGAAAATATACGGGATCGCATCACAGAAGAATGTGCTGAAGATTCACGCATCAGCGGTGCAGCATACAGTCTGCTGCATGAAGCAATGAAACAACTGCCTGTCGATCCATTGCCGCTGCCGCTCCAGCTTGCATTGAATTATATAGATAATAATTTCCATCAAATACATCTTTCACGAGAGGAAATCGCCCGTCATGCCTGTGTCAGTATTTCAACACTTGCGGCACTCTTCCGCAAGCACCTTAACATGACGATCTGGCAGTATATTTCCAATAAACGCATGGAAAATGTGAAACAGCTTCTTACTTATTCAAATAAATCTATAAGTGAAATTGCCTC
>JAFVPG010000001.1 GCA_017505415.1 Lentisphaeria bacterium
AATTTTTCATTCTTAATTCTTCATTCCCCTCACCTGTATGCCCAGTCGAGCAAAGCAGTTACGAAATTTTCACGATCCGATGAACTTGGGAAGCCGGCAACGACTCCGACCAGACGGCGGCCGTTACGCAAACAGCTGAAGGCAAGACAGAAACCGGCTCTTCTGGTATAGCCTGTTTTCAAGCCGTCAACGCCGGGATATTTGCGTTTCCGCATAAGATTATTTGTGCTGACAAGCGTACGTTCTCTTATTTTTACGGCACGCAATTTTGCGAAACGCATATAATCTGGCTGCTTAAGAATATTCATGCTCAAAATCAGCATATCATTCATAGTACTCAAATTATCTTTATTTTTTTCCGGCAATCCATGAGGATTTATAAAAGTGCTGTTTTTCATACCGAGTTTTTTGGTTTCAGCATTCATGAGATAGACAAAACGTTTCTCACTGTCAGCGATGTATGTTCCAATGGCAGAAGCGGCATCATTGGCACTGCGCACTATCGCAGCTTTCATCAAATCTTCAAGCGTATAAACATCTCCGATTTTCAACCCGTAACCGCCTTCTCTGCCGAGCGCACTGTTACGGGTTATTTTGACCTTACTGTTCAAACTTATCAGATTAGGCGAGCGTTTCATTGTTTCAAGTGCGATATGAAGCGTAAGCATTTTGCTCATAGAAGCAATCGGGACAATTTTATCAGCATTGTATGACCAGAGGATTTTATTATTGGTAACATCTGCGAGAATGCCGCATTTGGGGATACGGAATTTTTTCCATGCGGGAAGAATACCTTTTAAGGCATTAGTATCGTCAAGTCTTTTTACTTTTTTTTCAACTTGAGGAGCAGATTTTTTATGAGATTGAATATTAAACTGCGGTTCCTCAAATTGAGGAACCGCCTGTTTTTCCGTTTTTTCAACTGATTTTTTTTCAGTTTTTGTTTCAGCCGGATTAAGCTGACGATAGATTTTTACAGAAGCGAAAATCAAGCAGAATATGAATATTACAAACAACAAAAGGACTGTGAATAATCTCAAACGTGCTTTTGTGAATTCGTCCATAATATTCTCTTATTTTTTGCGTATGTGCTGCGGTATTTGAGGTTCAGCCATCACACTGACTGCCTCTTTATTTTCCTGCTTTTCAGAGGAAACAAATGTTTCATCTCCGCTTCCGATAAAGAAAATTTTGATTATCAGAATATGGAGCAGAACAACTGCCAGCACCAATATCAAAAATAATTTCCATCTGCCCACGTTTTACCCTCTCATTTCTGCACGATTCAATGCACTTATCAATGCTGCGATTGCCGCACGGTCAATATTGGAATGAACTCCGACACCGTAAACAAGTTTTCCGCTTTCTGCGATACGGATACCGACAAAAGCGATTGCCTTGGCATCAGCATCATTGCCCATGGAACGCTCGGAGAAATCTTCCAGAGAAAACTCAAACAAATCTGCATCTGTTTTCAATGCGTTGACAACAGCGGAAATAGGCCCGTTGCCAACTCCTTGCAGCTGACGGGAAACGCCGTTATTTACCCAGGTAAAACTTACTCCGATGAGATCGCCGGAATTTTTCAGAATATTGCGGCTGTAATCAGCATAAGCATAATTGCCTTCTGTATTTACAAAATTTTTGAAGAAAACGTCATAAAGTTCCTGACTGTCGATTTCTCCGCCTTTTTCGTCCATGTAATGCTGAATTACCTTACCGATTTCAGCATGCATTGATTTCGGGGGATAAATCCCAAAGTCTTTTTCCAGCACAAAAACGATACCGCCCTTGCCGGATTGACTGTTGATACGGATCAACTTCTCATATTCACGACCGACATCTGCGGGATCGATATGCAGATAAGGCATTTTCCAGCCCTGTTCAAAATATGACGCGATTTCTTTACGGCGGTCCATACCCTTGCGAATGGCATCCTGATGCGAACCTGAAAATGCAGTAAATACCAACTGTCCGGCATAGGGATGACGTGGATGCACGTCAATACCGGAACAATTTTCAACAATTTTGACGATCTGTTCCAGATTGGAGAAATCCAAACCTGTATCAATACCTCTGGAATAGAGATTCATTGCCAGAACCATAATATCCAGATTGCCGGTACGTTCACCATGTCCGAAAAGCGTACCTTCTACCCGGTCGGCACCTGCCAGCAAAGCCATTTCAGTAGCGGCGATGGCACAGCCCTGATCATTATGAGCGTGCAGACTGACGGAAGTCTGATCCATATAGGGATACTTCTGAATGAAATATTCGATCATATCAGCATAATGATTGGGCGGACGGCGTTCAACAGTGGCGGGCAGATTCAGAATGAAATCTTTTTTTTCCTTCACTTCGCCCCAGCATTCCTTGACCTTTTTGCAGAGTTCAACAGTAAAATCCAGATCACTGTCAGTAAATTCTTCCGGAGAAAATTCATAACGCACGGGGAAATCAAGTTTGGCTTCAGCGATAGCATCTTTGACCATCTGAGTACCGCTTATTGCCATTTCCAGAACTTTGGCTCTATCCATATTGAAAACGAAACGTCCATGCAAATCACTGCTGGCGACGTAACAATGAATGATAGCCTGTTTTGCCCCCTTCAATGATTCAACGGTACGGTCAATCAAATGCTTACGAGCCTGAGTCAGTACAGAAATACATACATCATCAGGAATGAGATCATTTTCAATCAAAGTACGGACAAAATCAAAATCGTCCTGAGATGCAGAGGGAAAACCGACTTCAATCTCTTTGAAACCGATTTCACACAACATGCGGAAATAACGCAGTTTTTTCTCCGGATTCATGGGAATGGGCAGAGACTGATTGCCGTCACGCAGGTCAACGCTGGTCCATGTCGGAGCTTTTTCTATAGTACGGGCGGGCCACTGACGATTTTCAATGGCGATTGGCTTTACTGGAACATATTTTTTAAAATCAGACATTTTAACACCTTTGGATAAAAATTATTAATCAGAAAAAATTCAAACTGTTTTAACGGCCGCCGGAATGAGTCAGCACTCAAAACAACGAAAGCCCCGGCGACCGC
>JAFVPG010000372.1 GCA_017505415.1 Lentisphaeria bacterium
ATCAGCTTGAAACAGCTCCGGACGGCACGATCACATTGACATTATTTAATACGATAAACAGTGCGAAATGTTCTTTCAGTGCAAAATTCAAGGATTTGCCAAAAAACATCCCGATTACTGTTGTCCGGGAAAATTCTGATTTGGTGGTGGGTTACCGTATTGAAAAAACAATGAAAAACGGCAATACGATCCACCATATTTCTGATTTTACAACACTCTTCCGTGTTCGGCGCGATGCGGAAACGGATCTCTGGTTTGAAACCGGAAGCTGGAAAGAAATAGACAAAAAAACTCCGGCAGTTACCATATATAAAGAGCTTTGGAAAAATTCTGTTTGCACCGAAATCAAAAACAGCAAGCGGATTTATAAAGAGTTCCGCTTGAAAGAGCAATACCGCAAAATCAAACTTGGCAGAATTGCCCCGGAGCAAGTTATCCAATCGCAAGTATTATAGGTCTATTTGAGGATGGAGGAATGAAATATGAAAAAAAATTGGATTTACAGTTTGCTGTGCGGGCTGATGATCGTTCTTTTTGCCGGATGTTATGGTATTCCCATCGAACACAACTATATCGGCATGACCAAAGCAGAAGTTGCGGCACATCTGGAAAGATACGCAGAACGCAGCCGTTGGAGCAAAAATCGTTTTGCCATAGAAATATCCGTTATCGGAGTAGCAACACCTTACTGGTTTAATAATAGCGGGGAAGTCTCAAAAAACTCTCCTGTGATGTCTGCAAATGAATGGCGCTGTGATTTCTTTCCGCAAAGACACTGGTTATTGGGGTGGAACGCTCTCACAGCCTCCTGGTTGTACAAAACACTTGTTTTTCAAGATGGAAAGGTCGTAAAACAGACCGAAGGGACGATGCCTTATAAAACCTATGGCGTTGGAGGACAATCACCCTATCCGAATTATCCGAAAAACTTTCACAAGGTCAATAAAAATCTTTACCGTTCCGGTCAGCCGGATGAGGATGAATTTTTTTCACTCTATACCTTCAACGAAATACGCAGTGTGCTGAATCTGCGGGAAAACAACAGCGACAAAGATGAGATCGATGCAATCAACCGCAATTGGAACAATGCCGTTACTCTGTACGAAATCCCCCTTGATACCGGAGAGATCACCGAAGCGGATCTCTATAAAATCCTGACCGTCATCCGGGATGCTCCCCAACCCTTATTGATACATTGCTGGCACGGCAGCGACCGCACCGGCTGTGCCGTTGCCGCATACCGCATCATTTTTGAAAATTGGAGCGTAGAAGATGCCATTTCTGAATTGATGAAACCTGAATATGGACATCATAAAAATATCTATAGAAACATTCCGGAACTGCTCCGCAAAGCCGACTGGAAGAAAATCAAGGCAACAGTTTTGAATAAGGAAAAATAATCATGTGGAAAAAGATTGCACTTTTATTTGTGGTGTTTTGTACTTGCAGTTTTTCCTATTGCATAGAGTTTGACCCAGCGGCGTGTCCGGATTTATCGGTAAAAATCTTTCCCGGCAATAATAAGCAATCAGTTCTGCTTGTAACGGCATCCGGATATGCACACAGTGGGCTTGGCTTCGATTATGCGAAATGCCGGGTTGTCGGTAAACTTTCAAAAAAAACTTGGAGAACGTTACTTCATTTTGAAATGGCACCCGGCAAAAAATCTCAATTATATTATCTGGTGACCATTCCGCAATATGCCGCCAAAGAAAGTGACCGTTTTGAATTGGCAATAGATGAGCCCTTTTTTACCGGCCCCAAGAAGACGATCCCTTTACAAGTTATAAGAAACAGTAAAACGACAGTTACGTTTACTTCTTTTGCAAAATCAGGAGATCAAACAAAAATTCTCCGGGAGTTGAAAATAAATCTGGCGGATAATACAGCATTTTTCACCAACAAACCTGATCGCAAATTAAAAATAATCTGGTATTCTGATTTTTTCGTTGCCGAGGGACTGCCAAAAGGCAATGACCAAATTTTCTTTGTCTGGAAAAGTATTGACTGGTCCCGTAAAACAGAAAACGGCATCACCGCATTTCGTTATAGGACTGGAATACGCTTGGGCATATTTCCCGTAAATGAATATTTTTACCTGACGAAAGTTGAGTGATTTTCCTGCCGCAAGCTGCAAATATCTTTGGGTTATGTCATGTTAACAATAAATACGAAATCTGTAGTTGTATTCATAATTTCTCCTTTATCATTAGCATGCTAATAATATGGCATGAAAAATATATTTTTCAATACCCCATACAGAAAAATCCGCCTTGGGGGCGTTTTATTTTCTTTTGGTTCTGTTCCCTTCACGTGTAGGTAAAATAATTTTTTTACCGACCTTTGTCGGGAACAGCGCTTTATTTTTTTTCTGAATTCTTAAAACACGTCGACCATTGCATCCAGATACAGGCTTTTATAACCTCTCTCCCTAAAGAGATGAAAAATCGGAAAATGATATGTTTTTACTGTAAAACTGCATTTTATTTTGCGTTTTTTGTGCTATATTTATGAAAGAGAAGCCGTGAGAAAGGACTTTTATATGAAAGACTACTTGAACTTTTCAGGAAAAAATGTAATCGTCACCGGCGGACGGCGGGGGATCGGCAGAGCTATTTCTATCGCATTCGCCGAAAGAGGAGCAAAAGTTGCCGTTGTTGCCGCAAATCCGGACGGTTCAGAAATACTCGATGAATTATTTAACGCAGGGACCCCGGGATTGTACTACTGCTGCGACTTGTGCAACCCGGAAAAACGCAAGGGGCTGATCCAACGGATTGCCGCCGATATGGACGGAAAAGTGGATGTCCTCATCAACAACGCCGGTCTGCAATTCTGCGAAAATATTGAAACCTGCACCCCGGAGCAATGGAAAATTTCTGAATCCATCCTCCTCGATGCCCCCTATGAACTTTCACAGCAGGTCATTCCATACATGAAAGCGGGAAAAGGAGGCAAGATCATTATGATCTCTTCCATCTGTTCCCACCGGGAGGGCGGCTGGAATTTCAGTTACGGCGTTATGAAAGCCGGTGTGACTTCCATGACAAGATGTATGGCAAATTCAGTAGCCAAATATAATATCAACGTCAATGCCATCGCTCCTGGAATCATCCGGACTCCACTGACCGAAGGACAAGGCTGTTTCGAAGATAAACGATATCAAAATATTATCAAAAAATATCCCGCCAACCGTCTGGGAGAACCGGAGGAAATCGCCTCTGTTGCACTCTTCCTTGCCAGCGACATGAGCAGTTTTGTCAATGGTCATCTCCTCACGGTCGACGG
>JAFVPG010000373.1 GCA_017505415.1 Lentisphaeria bacterium
AAAAAGACAAAAAAATAACCCATCATCTTAAAAGACAACGGGTTAAGGTGGTTCAGCGGTTTTAGTTATTGCAATAACTCTGCCGGAGAAAATGTTATTGCATGATTTCCAACAGAATAAGCGGGGGTACCATTATTCTTAACGGAAAGCAGCGTTTTTATTATAGAACGTGCTTCATGTTTTGATTGTGCATCTGGTTCTTTTATTTGTTTTTCGGCATCAATCCCCCACCGAGGCAACTTTCCAAACTCGGCATTTGGTTTTTCAAAAAAACTGAAAACAACAACAGAATTATACTTCAGCATACTCATTGCAGCTTTTGTATAATCAAGATAATCCTGCGGGGTATCAGAACAGAGTTGCTCTAAAAGGTAGTTATACTCTTCAATGTGCTTTTCCGGATTAAATCCCCTACCGCAAGAGCAACTAAAATTTTGCCCGACAGGAAGATATTTAGGCTTACATTCACATTGCCATACCCAAATAACATCAAGCATTTGCGATAAACTCAATTCCAATTTTTTATTCAGCATAGCACACCTCCATTTTTCGCATTATCCTTTAAGCACTTTCAGCATTTTAATTTTCTCATCTGCAGTCAACTCTTCCGCCCCCAAGATTTTTTCCATTGCCCAGTCCATGCAGTTGCAGTTTACCGCACCATGATTAATTCCAACCACATTGCCTTTGTTCTCATTGGCGGTAATCTTAACCTTATCTCCGTAAAGATGCACGACTGAATCGGGAAATAATTGATTAAACTTACGTAACGTTAAGCCATCAACAGACCTTTTACCGGATAGAAGATCTGCAATATACGATTGCGAAAGACCAGATTCTGCCGCCAATGCCGTCTGACTCACACCGCTTTGCCATTTTCGACAAAGCTCTTTGTGGATTTTTTTTACATCAATCATAATATTTTTCCTTATTTTTCCATAAATTACCATAATACAAACAAAAAAACCATTTTTTTTTGTAAAAAACACTTGCATTTACCGCAATAGCGGTATAAATTAAAGTCCAAAGGAGACAAGATTTATGACAAAACAACTATCATTTTACGCAAACGAGCAAGAAATGCAGGATTTTCTGCTTATAAAGCAATTATTGATGTGAAAAACAGATTCTGATACCCTTCGCACAATGATCAAGATATGCAAAAAAATTTTACACAATAATACCGCAATAGCGGTAAGTGAAAAATCCGAGTTTTTTGCAACCTACTCAAGCAAAGAAAATCAACCTTTAAAATAGGAGAAAATATTATGATTGAGAAAATGATAATCGACAATCCAACTTTGTGCCAAATGATATGCAGTTTTGTCGGAGCAAGCGGTGCCGATTTTACAATACTTGCTTCTATTATCCTGAACGAAATTCGCCCTAAAAATATTGCAAATCGCCCTTCAAGCTTTGCTGAAGCTGCCAGTTGGGCGACCGTTGTCCTCAATAGAATTGAAAGCAGCTTTTAAACAGGAGAAAACAGCTATGAAATACAAAATCCGCCGAGCAATACTAATGGCATTAGCCAACGGTGACACTATTGTTGACAACAACCAACTGCTGAATCATCCGCTACTGCTGGCTTTGAATGTCGAAGCCGAAGCGATCCGCGACCAGATTAAATTGCTTGTCCAGCACGGCTATTTGATTCAATCCCATCCGGACCTTGGCCTTATCGCTCTGTCATTCAAAGAGTTCCAAAATATACACCGAACCTTGCTTCCAAGCCGCGACGAATTTCTCTGGGGCAGCATTGTCGCACCATCCGTGAAAGTCCGTAAAAAAGGAGAAAATACTATGATCGGAAAAGAAGTTTTTTACAATATTGCTTTATCCGCGATGATCCGCGATTTTGTTGGGGCCAGAGTCGGTACTGGTTATGCCCTTGCGATTGATCGCGTTTTGGAGGAAACCCGCCCGAAGGCGGTTGAAGAAATCCCCATTACTTACTCCGAAGCCGCTATGATTGCCAGTACCGTTATCAACCGGGTCGAAAACGATTGTTAAACAAGGAGAAAATACTATGATGATCGCTGCACTTATTGAACAGAATCAGAAACTTCGTGCCAAAGTCGCCCGGCAGTCGCGGCAGCTCAAAACCTTCCACTATCCACAAGTTTACTTTATCAATATGGCACTTTGGCTGCTGCTGGGCTTTCTGCTGGGTATTGCCATTGCTGGAGGATTCTGACTATGGATAACGCATACCCAACCCGAACCGTTGAGCCAGCCGAACTTGCTGCTATGATCGGCAACAATCCCGCTTCATGGCGTGGCGAAGCCAACTTGCCAGATACTGTAACTATGCGGCGAATGCTCTTCCTGGCTGATTATGCTGCTAAAAACCCGCTGCGCTGGCAGCTTTTCAAGGCCCGTATCACTCAACCCCGCAAAACCCAGCGGGAGTTGGCGGAGGATTTGAAGATCTCGCTCTCCAGCTTAAAGCGTATGCTCTGCAAGATCCGCTTGCCCAAGGAGTGCGAAATGTACGATGAGTTCGGCGATCTGATAACCGCTCCGCCGTATAACACTGAACAGGAAGACCCATTTTTTTCAGAAAGATAATGAAAGGCATAAAAAACATGAAAATCACCGCAAGACAACTTGGCCGAATCGAAGGGGCCTGCTACGGCTTAGCTGAATTCACAAAGAACAACTCTGTGGCAACCACACTGGTAAACACCATCCGCGAACAGCTGGACGAAGTATTGTCGGATTGGTCCGACCTGTCCGACTTGTCCGACTTACCCGATCTTGCTCCCGCTGCCATGCCAGCCTACGCCGAAGAAATCCGCTGTTACGGTCAGAACCTCATCGCCAACGGCGGCACCATCCAGCAGGTAACCGCTGCCATACTTGAAGAGTTCGGGCTTACCAAAAAGGATTTTGCCGCCATTCTCGGCATAAATCACCAGCGTATATCCGAAGCATTGCAAGGTGATCCCCGCCCCATGTACCGTGCCAAATTCGCCGAATTCTTCGGGTCCGTACGACGGACGGCGTAAATGTCGCGGCAGCCTCGTTGGGCTGCCTTGATCGAAAAAGCTTAATCATACAAC
>JAFVPG010000374.1 GCA_017505415.1 Lentisphaeria bacterium
AAAAAATAACAAAAAAATTCATATTTTAGCGTTTTTATACAATTATTCAGATATTTTTTCTATTGACAATAATAGAATATTCATGTATACTATACGCAAATATTGATTTTTTTATCTTTCGGGAGAATATTTATTTATGGAAGTCCGCAGTGCAAAAATTCACATTATAGAACCGCAGCGTACAACTGTTGTCGCCGGGGATTTCGATGTGATTATTTCAGGTGGAGGACCTGCCGGAGTTTGTGCTGCAATTGCTGCGTCAAGACTCGGAGTCAGCGTTCTGCTGCTGGAAGTATGCGGCTGTCTCGGCGGCGTTGCAACATCCGGTATGATGTCAAATATCATTGATGCTCAAAACAAAGGCGGTCTGCTGAAAGAGATCATTGATGAGTTGGATGAATTGAAAATGGTTTCAGAGCATTATAATTGTGTTGATCCTGAAGCTTTGAAATTCGTTATGGAGAAAAAGGCTCTTGAAACAGGTGTTTGTATTCGTCTGTATACCCGTGTGGTCGATTGTATCGTATCTGCTGACAGAAAAATGCAGGCAGTAATAACCGAATCTGCATCCGGACGTGAAGCCTGGACGGGAAAAGTTTTTATTGATGCCACCGGTAACGGAGACCTCGGAGCTTTGGCAAACTGTCGATATGAATCGGGCAACAGTGAACAGCAGCTGCAGGCGGCAAGTTTGTGTGCATTGATTTACGGTATTGAAAAAAATCAAATACCTGACCTTATCCAACAGGAGCGTGCCGCAGGCAAGAAAAATCTCTACACCATGCTTGAAAATGCAGGTATCACTCCGAGTTATGCGATGCCGACTATTTTTCCGATAAGTTCAAACGGATATTTACTTATGTCAAATCACCAATATCATGTTCTGCCAGATGATGCACAATCTATGACCGACTCCACACTTGAAGCAAGAACAGAGCTGTGGCAGCAAATATCAACCTTGAGAAAACTCGAGCCGAGATTTACTGATTTACACTTGGGAACAACTGCAGCAATTATCGGACTCCGTGAGGGCCGAAGAATAAATGCTCTGTATAATTTGAGTATAGATGACCTCATTGAAGGACGTATCCAGCCCGACCCTGTGTGCAAATCCTCATTCAGTGTAGACATTCACGGTGCATTTGACGGTAATAAAGGTTATACGTCAAGCGGGTTCAAGGTCAAACCATACGATATTCCTTTGCGTTCTCTTATTGCAAAAGATGTTTCCGGTCTGTTGCTGGCAGGTCGCTGTATCGGTGGCGACTTTTATGCTCATGCAAGTTATCGTGTCATCGGTAATGCCGCTCCTATCGGAGAAGCCGCAGGAATCTGTGCGGCTCTGGCGGCAAAACAGAATATTACTCCTGACAAAGTCACTTATGAAGAGTTTTTAAATGCAGGTGGCAATCCGCATCCTGAAAAATAGCTCCTATTAAAAATAACATAAACTGAAAGGATTTTGATTATGAAAAAAGTAAAGTTACCATTCACCCTCATCGAACTTCTCGTGGTAATTGCCATCATTGCAATTCTCGCAGGTATGCTGCTCCCCGCTTTGAATCAGGCAAGAGAAAAAGCCAGAGCAACTAAATGTTTAAGCAATATCAGAAATCTGTCGCAGGCGGCATTTATGTACAGCAGTGATAATGAAGACTATGTCCCCACCCATTGGAACCTCGATCAGAGTTATTCCAGCAACAATAATTTCAGTTTGTGGATTGGTTTTTATCCCAATGGTCTGCTGACGTCCTATCTCGGCATTACGGAAGAAAAAAATCCAGGAGAAACGGTTGCCACATACGGTCAATATTGGTTGAGCGGTGTATCCGAAGGCGGCGCCAGCCGTGGAAAGTTCGCCTGTCCAAGTTATCCGAAACATACCATTAATCCCGGAAAATTCAGCATAGTTCATAGCTTCTATGTTATCGGTAAGAAACTTTCAAAGTTGACCAATCACTCTTCAAAAGTTCTGTTCATTGACGCCAATCCCGGTGCTTCCAACAAATATACCATTTACTATACTGAAGGGACCCGTGCGGTTGACATTCACGGCAATGGCGTGAATGTCGGTTATATTGACGGACACGCCAATTGGAGAGCAACAAAATCAATTCCTTATTCATCTTCAGAACCGGAATTCAGAGCCACATGGATGGCAGAATAAACATTTCAACCAAAGGAGCAATAATGAAAAAATTTTCTATATATTTATTCCCAATGCTGTTGATTTCAGTTGCTTGTGCCGCAGAAATCTCTGATATTAACGGCGGATTTGAAAAAATTAACCGTTCGCAGAAAATCGCTATGCCGATATCTTGGCACAAAAATAAAAATGTCACCAAAAATGCTGTTATTGAATTATGCACCGAACCTTCTCTCGTTCACAACGGCAAAAGTGCGTTGTATATAGAATCAGAGAAAAATGGCAGAGCATACGTTTTTCGCAGTCCGATGATTGAATATCACGCAAACGACGCATGGCAGGTTTCTGTATATGCTAAAGGCAAAGGAAAATTAAGACTCGGTTTTGTACTTCACGGTTTTACCCCTTCCTCAGGGACTAAAGTTTATCTGAGTTCCACTTCATCCGCAGACTTTAATGTTGCCGATGATAAATTTGTGCATTATACATGGAACTTCAAACTTCCGAAGTATAAGAAAAATCAAAAGGAATACACTGATTTTATGCTTATGCCGTTCATTGATATCAACGGAGATGCAATCATGTTTGTTGACGATTACAAAATTGAAAAAACAGGGAAATAAATAATCATGTTGAAACGATTTTCATTTATTATGTTGCTGCTGTCAACTTTCACTCTCATTGCGGAAAATATCACTATAGTCCGTAACGGCAATCCGTCAAGTGTGATCGTTCTTGCTGAAAAACCGACCCGTGCGGCTCAAATGGCGGCTCTTGAAATACAACATGCCGTAAAAAAAATGAGCGGTGCGACTCTGCCTGTCGTTTATGGCAGCGTGCCTGCAAACACCTTGCCGATACGCATTATCAGTGATAACTCATGTCCTGTTGGAGAAACTTTTTTTACGATCACTTCTGACGGAGTCACAATAAAAGGACGTGATGATGTTGATTTCAAAAAAGTCGATTACAAAAAATTCTCAACTTTCCCTGCGATAAATTATGTATTGAAAGGTACACTTGACAGTGCTTACGATTTTCTGGAAAGTGCCTGCGGAGTGCGTTACTACTCACTCAATGATGATGAATGTATTTATCCTGTGCAAAAAAATATAGTTTTGAAAAAACAGACAGCAAAACACCGGCCGTCTATGAAAAATGAACGTCTTTTCACTTCTAATCCTCCGAAAAATCGAGAAATGGCACTCCTGCAGCTCCGTTGGCGTCAAACACTTCTTACCGGGGGAGTAAATCACAATACATGGTCGATTTATTTCCGCTACTACGGCAAAGCCAAAGGACGCTTTTACGGCAATGTTGAGAATCTTTTCATCGAAAAAAGACCTGAATATTTTGCTAATCACAAAGGGCAATCTTCGCTCAGCCATATCAGCCATCTCTATCCCGGAGACAAGGATCTGCCGCC
>JAFVPG010000375.1 GCA_017505415.1 Lentisphaeria bacterium
ATACCCCAACTGCATAAGGCAATAGAAACACTGCGCTTGACAGGTGCTATTTTTTTGCTCTATAATAGTAAAAGCAACATATCGAACGACGCAAATCCACATTGAGGTGACAGTATGCATTATTCTGTTTGTCTGAACACCGTTTATCCGAATACCCAATAAACAGTTGAATCTGTCTTGCTTTTTGACCCTTCCCAAAACGCCACATTGCTGGTAAGCGTATATTGCCCGTATACAGCAGGACACATATAACCTTCATAATCATTGCTGTACATATATGCACCGGTGTACATTTGTTTCAAATTACTGACGCATGCTGCGGCACGGGCTTTTTCGCGTGCTTTACCAAGTGCAGGAAGCAACATTCCTGCGAGAATTGCGATGATGGCAATTACGACTAACAGTTCAATTAAGGTAAATTTTTTCATTTTTTTCCTTTCGGTTAAACAGTTTATTTTCAGCGGCAACTTTAATATGCACACTTTTACATCTCAGTAAGAATTATTTTATATTTGTTCTTTATTACCTTCCCCTATTTTTTATGTTTACAGTTTTCAATGTCACAATTGCCTGCAAAATTTATTATGTTTTGTCTGTGGTCCTTTCATTTTTGATGTTTTAGATTTTGTATTGAACGTATACTGATTTTTATAACAAATTAATCTCCGTTTTAAGCGTCTGCTGATATGTCATTATTTTTCCATTTGAATGTCCGCAAAGCAAAAGCCGGAATCTCCGTCTTTCCGATTTCAGGAAGATTCAAAGATATTGCTTCCCCCGAATTTAAAAGTCTGATTTCTGTTTCGCAGTCATCATTACGGCGCAATTCCTGAACCGTAAGCTGCTCTTCTGCAAGTTCAAATTTCATAAATTCACAATATCCACGCGGATCGCCTGCTTCATGTGCCGTAATTTCCCGGACTTCACCATTATTGAGCCGGGCAATTGATTTTTTTTGCAATGAACTTAACGGCAGCTGATCATATTCAGCAATCCAGAAAGAACGGAATCCAATACCGAGATCCATCCAGCCGTCATCATCTTTTTGGGCAAAAGGTGCGTGATCTGCATACAGTACGGGACGGACAAGTGTAAGCCTCATTCGATTATCTGCATGGTCGCAGGAGTGGATATCCGCAGCAAAAAAGGCGGCAATTTTTCCGTCAGCAGCGGCAGCACACCAATCGATCATGGAAAATTCTTGTGTTGACGGCAATTTGGTAATCATACTTCCGTTGCTCCATTCTTTGGCAGGCCCGTAATCATTTTTGCTGAGACGGCAGACTGCCGCTGCACAGCTTCCTGTATAAAAATCAGGATTGACGCACTTATGCGCCCATGAAAGTTTCATACAGCTCATGGTCTCCTGCCAGTCAAGGCGGACTTTAACACCGATTTCCTGAATTCCGATATAATCATAAATATCCAGCCGTACTTCAGAATTTCTGAAGCGGTAAACAGCACGCAAAATACTGCATACAGGACCATTGCAATACTCTTCAGTATGTACAAGTTCCATATTGCCGAGTTTGTTATTTATTTGAATGAGATCAAATCCCCATGTTCTGGTGTTGTCAAAGAAAACTTCCAAAGCAAGATTTTTCAACAATTTTTTCTGTCTTTCAAATCCGACTTTTGGATAATCTTTTGCTGAAACGCCATAGGCAAATGTCTTTTCTCCCGTGGGAGGCAAATCGATCACGGCAGTTATTTTTCCCCAAGCATCTCCGAATGGACCGAATGTTGAGTCAGACGGCAGAAACTGAAGCGGAATTTCATTGCCGTCTTCATCACGGAGAACATTAAAAAAAACTCCGTTCCTGTTCGGATCCGCAAAACCGTTGAACCCCATAACAGTTTTATGTTCAAACGGATGCGGATTCCAGCAATAAATACCGCCTTCAGGCATATACATGGTATCCAATTCTGATGTGCGACGAAAAATCTGCCGGTCAATCAGTTTATCTGCATGATGCTCCACACTTCCTATACCGGTGAAAATATCCTTTTCAAAAGCTTCACGGATTGATGTTCCCGGCAGAATATCGTGGAAATGGTTAAAACATAATTCTTGCCACGGTTCCTGTAATTCAGCAGATGAAACACCGAGTTTTTCGGCAGTTTCCAGACGTCTGACAGCACGGGCAATCTTCCTTTTGACCTCATGGCAATTTGAATAACAACCGCGGAAAACCGGTCCGAGTTCACCTGTAACAGTTTCCAAAGGCATATCTTTTACTGCATCAAAATATTCACTTAGAGTAGCAAAAACAATATCATAATCCTGCTGCCATTCACGTATAAGTGCCAACTCTTTTCGGGAGATACCTCCGCCGTGATCCCCGATGCCGAAAAACACAGCTTGATGTTCAAGCGGAGATTTCAGATTTTTATTGAAGTGCTGCTTCAAAAACATTTCACTGCCGCTTGTTCCGTAAGAATTTATAATATGCAACGCAATTACGGAAGAACCATCTTCGCTCTGCCATCTGAAAAGCGACGGAGTAGTATGACTTCTTGTATAAACGTAATACTGAAAACCTGTTTCATTCAAAATTTTCGGCAGTCCGGCAGAATGACCGAACGCATCAACATTATAAGCAATTTTTACATCCGCGCCGAAGCGGTCAAGGAAATATTTTTTTGCACTTTCCGCCTGATGATACAGTGTCACCGGACGGCTCAGAATTACATCAGACTGAACCTCCCAACCGCCGACTATATCCCAACGTTTTTCATTTACAAATCTGCGGATCTTACGGAAAAGCGCAGGATCACACTCCTCCACATAGCGATAAAGCGCAGCCGATGAACAATTGAATTTCAAATCAGGTTCTTCTTCCATAATTCTGACGACAGAATGCATGGTATTAAGCCATGTACTTCGTCCAGCACTTCTATTCCAGAGCCAGACAGGATCTATATGCGAATTGCAAATGATATATAATTTCTTTTTCATGATATTTCTTTCTGTTCAATAATTTCAGGTGCAATCAAAATACTCCGTTCAGGTGTCATTCCGGAACGCAATACATCTTTCATCAAAATAACAGAATTCATTCCCAACAGAGAATGGTCCTGTTTTGCGACTAAAGTATGAAATAGCCGCTGTTCCGTTTCTGTTGCCTCATCAAAGCGTGCCAGCCAAATCTTTTTTTCCGAAGCAGCTGCATGAATTTTTATAAATTCCGGATCGAGTATGGCGTCTGCCCATTCCGGAACTTTACCATCATTTAGAATTTCATAATTAATTCCGTACTCATCTAATGCCTGGGTATAACCGGCTATACGAAGCCGCACCGAAGAATTTTTTTTTGCACTTCCGAGTATACAAAATTTTCTGCATCCTTTAGAGATCAATGTTTCAGCAAGAGAATATGCACCGAGATAATGATCTGAAGATACCAGATTACATTTCAACCCGATTACATAAAGATCCAGTAAAACAAACGGATAGTGTCCTGCTTCCTGACGGATATATTCCATATTACTGCTGTTGCCGCTGAAATACAAAATCACCCCGCCGCAATAATTCTCTGCAAGCCTGATGGCTTTTTGCTCCTCTTCCCCGATATTCAAATCGTATGTGAACAATCGGAAATCATAACCTAAAGTACGACAGCCCTCGCGGATCGCCGTGATTGCTTCAATCCATAAATTACCTTTCGGGAATACCGCTCCGATGGTTCGCCGGATACTTTGCGGATCAAATTCATTCAATACTGAAAGCAAAAAAGTTCCGCGGTGTTTTATGCGACATATCAATTGTTCCTCTTCCAACATAAACAATGCTTGAGATACTGTATTACGTGAAACTCCGAATATTCGGCACAAATCCAATTCTTTCGGCAATTTACCCTCACTGCGCGCCTGTTCACTTGCAATATATTCACGCAAATGTTCATACAGCCGGATATACAGCGGCTGAGATGATTTCATGTTCCTTATATCTTTTTCCAGCATAAGCGGTAACTCCTTGTTTTCTACGGTAATATAAATAAAGCCGAATAAAAAGTCAATAGACGGAAATATCAATTTTACAGTACATAAATGAGACATAATAAAAGCAAAGAATTATTTGGTGATATAGTAAGGATATTTTGAATAATTTTGTTGGCAAATTCCGGACAATAACAACTTTTTATAAAAACTGATTAATATAAAATAATCTAAATATTTGCACAAATAAAGTTTTGCAACAAATTCCCAATTCCCCCGCAAACAAAATCATACAATACAGGAAGCAACCGGCATTGACTTGAGCAAACTCAAATAAAATAAATTATTTATTTTAAGGCCCATATAAAATAAAAACGGTATCAAACGGTACCTTTTTCCGCAATTCAAGCATAAAAATGGCGGAGGACTTTTTTATCTTCCCCCGTCATTCTGAACAGTATTTTGAGCTTAAAAACTCAGAATTTTGCTGTGAAATAATTTTCTGAAAATTGCTTCACTTTCAGTCAGAAAAACTCAGAATGATATTTTACGGTCCATCAAATTGAGTAGTTATTTTCTGTGAAACTGCAATATTATTTTTGTCAAAAACAACTTCATAATAGTCCCAGCCACCAGGAATGGCAAAACTGCGTTCAGTTTTGTATCCGCCTATTGCACGAGCATTTTGTATTTGTTTATCGACTATGGCTTCTTCAGCCGTATCAAAATATAAATTTCCATTACAATACAACGGATTGTGACGACTTACAGGTATCATCAGATTTATTTTACCATCGTATGATTTTGCCGGATTTTGAGCGAATATTCTGACAACCTCTTCCCGGCTTTTTCCAACAAAATTTATTTCCGGCAAGCTGGAAAATCCGGAACAGCCTGTAAAAAACATCATAAAGAAAATGAATGCCAACAGAATACAGTATTTCACTTTTCATCTCCTTTTGCCGTATTGATGGATTTTATCAACATTACCCGGATTTGTGAACAATTATTGTTTAATATCCGTTGGTTAATATACTATCTGTGATGAAGTATTGCAAACCGAAACTCTCATTTTTCATTTTTACATCATATGAGCGAAGCGAATGCTTCATATTTGGAGTGAAACGGAAAATGCTTCATAGCAGAATG
>JAFVPG010000376.1 GCA_017505415.1 Lentisphaeria bacterium
AAATCTTCCGCCGGATTAGCCACATTGGGGTATTGTCGCTCATTGCTATCGCAATTCACTATACCCCAAACCCCTCAATTTTTTCAAATTATCAGTCAATGTTTAGTACACAACCTTTTGAATTACTTTTGAAATTACCTCTAAAAAGTATTTTTTTCTTTTTGGAAAGGAAGGGGTTCAGGGGAGGGAAAACTTTTTTCTTTTAATCAAGAAAAAAGTTTTCCCTCCCCTAAAAAAATCCCGCATTTTTTTGTAAAAAATGAGGCTGTTGCAAAACCTCAAAAAAAGGTGAGCAACACTCTGTTTTTTATATGCAAATGTTAAAAATTGAGTTATTTGTAAAAAAAACGATAAATAAATATTGCTGCTATTGACAAAATATTGCAAAAATGATATATTATTTGCACTTGGATAGTTTAACAATGGAGTAATTTATGATAATTGCGTTTTGTTTGACTGTTGTGTTGGCAGGAGTGCTGGCAGGTGCATTTGCAGGACGGTTGCAAAGCAAAAAAACATACCGTATCTGCGGCGGAATTATGCTTTTGCTGACCTTGTTTTCTGCGGTAATGGCAGTTGTTTATTCCGATACGGTTGAACCTGTTGAGCAGTTCAGGAGTTTAAGAAATTTCGGGGTGGAGGAATTTGACAGCTTCTGGGCGAGGGCGGTAACTTCATGCCGTTTGTTCATGCATTTTATCATATTTGATTTTCTTTTGGCATGTATTTTATTTTTTGCAAGTCTTAACTGTTTTAAAAACTTCAAAAAGATTTGGCAGTCAATAACTTGTTTTATTTTATCATGTTTGGGCGGCACAGTGCTGCTGATGTTTGTTTTCTCAACATTTTTTATATTTATCACCTTGATTATCCCGTGTAAAACGGATTATTTTTCAATGAGTTACGGGGAAGTCGGGATATATGCGATTTACTGCACGTTGATTTTTGCACTGCTTTTGGTGATTGACCGGACATTTATCCATCATAAATTAAAGGTTTATCAAGCCGTATTGCTGTATATTGCAGTTATTTTTATTGTATATCTTGCAGGGATTTTGACTGCATTGAATTGCCGACGGCTGATGAATAAAAAAGCGGCAAAGCTGAATATAAGAAAAATGTCTTTGCTGGAAAAAAATCCGCCTGAATATGAGAAGTTCAGAAACGGCGATTTTTATAAAAAATATCCGCTTTATTCGCCGCCTTTGAGCGGAATTTACAGCTGGAAAAGAAATGAAATCGACGAAGAACGGAAAAATTTCACTTTGAAATTTTTTGATTCTCAAGCTGTTCATGATTTTATAAAAGAGCATGAAAAAATCATTCCTGCAATCGCAAATTATGAAAATTATTTTCTCGGCGCCGCTCAAACTTTCCGCAATCTGACAAGGCTTTACTGCGAGCGGGCAATACTTTTCAAAGAGGTCAAAAAGTATGATAAAATACTGCCTGAACTTATGCGATATATTGATACGGATAAAAAAATCACCGCAGACAATCCGTGGCTGATAAATTTTCTCGTGCTGACTGCCTGCCGCAATATCTGGTGTGAAACCGTACATGAACACGCTCCCGACGGCGCACAATACGCTCAATTTTACCGGCAAATGCTTGAATACAGCAAGACTTGGCAAATCCATCTGCCGCATGAGGCGGGTTTTTATCTCGGCTTGAAAGAGTATGAAAATCTCCATGGATTCAGTCGTTTTTACTGCAAGCCGATTTTAATTGCAGCTCAATGCCGCGGCTTTTTCCACATTCTTAAAAACAGTAAAAAGCTGCAAACGTTGAAGGAACAGGAAGTTTTTGTTTTTGACAGAAAGGAAACTTTTTCATCGGCGGCTTACCCTCAGCGTTGCAGTATTGTCAAAAGTCAAATCATTTTCGCCCTCAAATGTTATCGCGCGGAACATGGCAGGTATCCGGAAAAACTTGCGGAACTTGTCCCGCATTATCTGGCAAAAATTCCTCCGTGTCCGACATCGGGCGGAAATATAAATTATCATTTAAAAAACAAAAACTTTATACTTGATATCGGAGAGATTTTATGAAAAAATATATTGTACTTTGCATTTTGCTGACCGTTGCAGGAGCGTTCCTCTGTGTTGATATGCGAACTTTGGAATTGGTTAAATCGCTCCAAAGCGACTGCTGTCATGGATTTTGTTATAAAATACCGGAAAATGAATCCGACAAACTTGTCAAAGCGTATATAAAAGGCGATTTTTCGTATAAAAATATACAGAAAATCCGTCCCGATGATTACATCTGGCTGGTGCAGACTGCGTGGATGAATGATTTTCAGGACCCGCATTTTGCAGAAATTGTTGCCAAACTCCGTAAACTTGCCCCGCAGAACGGCTGTACCGATTATCTGCAAGCGGCAATTTATGCACAAAAAGCAGGTAAATTGAATTTTGACGGAGAAAAAAGAAAATTTGAACTCACTGACCGTGCGGCTCTGGAAAAAGCCGTGCATTTTTATTTGCAGGCACTGCAAAAGCCTTATGTCAGATTTTACAGCATGGAGCGTCCGTCGCAAGTCATTGATATTATGAGTATTCCGCATGACCCGACAGGAACTGTTCAGCGTATCGGACTGTATGCGAGGGCGTTATTGCCGCACTTGACGCATTTGCGTTTTCTGGCGTCTGCGGTAACTCATTATGCAGAAATTCTTGACCGTGAGGGCAAAAAGGATGAAAGCCGCAAGCTCCTTGCATCGGGCAGAGATTTTGTGCTGCATTGGGCAAAAGACAATTCCGACACATTGATTGAAAGTTTAGTTTATTATGCCGTCATCGGGATTTTTCACGAATCCGCTAAAACTCTCAATGACACAAAAATGATCGCTTTGTACGGTAAAGTCGTTGATGAACACACCCGCTGGAAAAATTTGAAGGACCAAACCGGCACGCTTGCAGTCAGATACGGGGGGATTTTGAGTGCCATGGTTTTGCCTCCATTGAAAAATGAAATAGAAATTGAGCGTTTTACTCCGGAGCGCAAATTGACTTATCTGGTATTTGACCGTTTTGCGCTGGCGGGTTTTGCGTTTTTGGTGGTGGTGGTGATTTTGTTCCTGTCGTTTTGCGCCGCCGTCGGCAAATTGTATGGCAATGAGGTGCGGCGAGTCCAATTTTCCGGCGGAGCATGGGCGAGGATCATTCTTGTCGGCATGATTCTGCCGATAGCAGTATTTATATTGTTCAGCGGCAATGACAGTATCAGCGGGCGGTCGTTATCTTTGAATTTCAATAAACAGGGCTTGATAACAAGTTCAGTTTTGCTGGTATTCATGTGGGAATGGCTGTCAATAATATTGCGCATTGAAATAAGAAATGCGGGAGAAGTCAATTTTGTTTCTCGTTGTTTCAGCAAAATTCTGCCTTATGCACTTTTGCTTTTCCTTACAGGAGCAATTCTCAGTACATACTTTGAAATCGAAGAAATCTACTATTGCCGTAAAGATACCCTCTTCGTCAACACCAAAGGTTTCAGCAGTATAGAAAATCAAGTCACCAAACAACGCATCGAAAAACTGATAAATTGTTTGAAATAAAGTCGATATTTGAGGAGGGGAAAAAGACCTTTTAAGGAAAGGTGCTTTTTCCCCACCTCAAACTCCACCCCTTTTTCCCAAACCTTTTTGTTATAATTGACCTTTTCGTGGATATAAGTCAATATTATAAAATAATGAAAAATTCTTTTCTTTTTCAATGCCGCAGGAATCTGCGTTGAAACTTACAGTAAAAGCAATAAATATTTTAGCCTGAATAGACAAAAAAAAGATATAAAAGTTTTTGTAAAAAGGATGGGTGGGGTTCGGGGAGGGAAGGAAAACCACGCTTTTTACTTGCTTTTCGGCATTTTGCAACTTGTAAATTAAACATTGGGGCATTATCTTATAGGAAATTTGAAGAAAGGATTTCATATGGAAAGAGAACCGAGATTCAAGGCGCTGGTGCCGTTTATTGTATTTATGTTGTTTTTATGCGGATGTCATACTGTTGATTTCGGCTGTAAAATGGCGGCAGTTCATTCAAATCATGATTCAATGGTGAGAATATTTCACAAAGAATATGAAAAAGAAACTGAACGTGAATATATTGAAGAAAATCCTGTAAGAGCGGCATATTTTTACCGGATTCTCGCTGTTTCAGAAACTTTCCGCGGCAATAAAGCAGAAGCCCAAAAGGCTTTTGATAAATCATTGTCTTTTGCTGATGATCCCATGACTCATTTTCATATGGCGAAATTTTCTTTGCGGGAACGTGATATTGAAAACGCTCAAAAACAGATAAAATCAATGCAAAAAGCCATTGAAAAAAACATTGTGTATGATGTAAATTATTATGATTTTCTGCTTACAGGATTAACAAATTGGCAGCAGCATAAGGAATTGATGGAAAAAAAAGTGAAAATTATTGATTTTTACAAAGAACGCTGCAATTTTTTGAAAAAAGAACTTGAAAATGTCAGAAAAATGCCGCCGGATATTCTGCCTGCATTGCACAAAATTAACTTGAAAAATGCAGAAAAAATACGTTATGGAATGTTGTGGCACGGTATTGAAAGGGAACTCGGCACTCCGGAATGGAAACATGAATATATATGGGGCAGCAACCGCTATTTTTATCCCATCAGCGATAAAACTGCGGTCTGTTTTGTTGTTTCATCTAAAACCGGAAGATTAGGTGATATAATTTTTTGCCGCTGGCCGCTGAAAAAAGTAATGCGGAACCATAAAGTTGCGGAATGGATAGTTCTGCCGAACAGCGTTTATGCAATACAATGGAGAATTTAAATGATAAATAAATTCAAAATAGAAGATTTTCAACTGTCAGAGGGACTGGAAGCGATTCTCTGCAAAGGAAATCGTTGGCGGGTTTGGCTGGTGTGGATATGCGGTATTTTATTTATCTTGAATTGTGCCTTGTACGGAAAAGTTGAATGGCTGATGGACATAAAATATCCGTGGACATTGCTTTTGTTTTTTGCTTCTATTTTTATATATGCAGTTCGTCTGCCCGGGCGGTGTCCTTTGTGCAAATGCAGAATGACTTACGGATGTTTTACAAAAAGAAAACATTGCATTATTATTCATTATTGTCCGAATTGCAGAATTTACGGCAAAAACGGAGTCAAACTTTGAAAAAATTTAGAATAAAATCATGAAAAATTCAAAAATATTGTTGCTTTTTTGTTAACAAGTGTTATATTATTGTTAACGATTGTAAACAATAAGGAAACATTATATGCTCCCAAAATTATTAGGCTCACAAGCAAGGGCTGAAATCTTGAAAAAACTTTTTAACGGCTATGAGCGGAGTTTTTATTTGCGTGAATTTGCCAGAAATACGGGTTTTTCTGCACCTTTGTTGTCGCGGGAATTGCGTAACCTTGAATCAATGGGGCTTATTTCAATTACAGAAGACGGTAACCGAATCAATTTTACGGCAAACAAGACTCATGCTTTATATCCGGTTCTTTGTGAATTGGTTGCTAAAAGCTGCGGTCCGCTTGAATTGCTGCGGAAAACACTTGCGGATTCTTCAGCGGATTTGATTTTTGTATTCGGATCACAGGCAAAAGGGACTGCAAATGCCCAAAGTGATATTGATGTTTTTATTATCGGGGATTGCGGACTGCGTGAAATTACAAAGCGTTTACAGCAATGCTCAAATGAAATTACACAGGAAATCAATCCTTATGTAATTTCAAAAGCGGAATTTCAAAAACGATTGAAAAATAATGATCATTTCCTGAATGAAATAGTGAATACTCCGAAAATATTTTTGAAGGGAGGTGCAGATGAGTTTGCTGCAATGGCAAAATAATGGTTGGTTGCGCCCTCATGTGACAGATAAAATTGAAATTGCCAATTTGCTTGCTATTGTTGACAGGGATATGGGAGATGCGGCAACAGACGATATTTCCGATGACTGGAAATTCGGTATTGCCTATAATGCCGCATTAAAGTTGGCAACGATTATGCTTTATGCTGCAGGATTTAAACCGGAAAAGAATTTGGCGCATTACAGAACGCTCTTGGCTATTGAATTTACAATTGGAGTTCACCGCAAAGATGATGCCGCCTATTTGGATGCCTGCCGTGTCAAACGTAATGTCGTGGAATATGATAATATCGGCGGAGCATCACATGCAGAAGCTATTGAGCTGCTTGATTTTGTGAAAGAACTCCGGGAAGAAGTGCTTGAGATACTTGCAGAAAAATATCCTGAATTATTGCCGTGATTTTATAGTAACGAATATTAACCGTAGGAATATTCCTGATGAGAAACAAGATAATTGCTTTATGCTGGTTTATCGGCTTGTGGTTATTAAGTGCAGGAATGGCGTTTTTTGAACAACAGAAAAACATTACCGCATATTATGCTGTTTGCGCTGTTGTCGGATATTACCTGGCAACGGGTGGAATCATGCTGCGGATTTTTTGTAAAAAGCAAACTCTTTTATTGAAAATCGTTCTCGGCTTGTTTATTGCCTTGACATTTATTGGCAGTACATTTATGTTAATTGCATTGTTGACGGTGACAAAATGAAAAATAAAACTTTAAAACACTACAAGCGGAAGAAATTCTTTTACCGCTTCTTTATGCGGAAGTCCCCACGGTCAGGAGCGATGTTCGGTCTGGCGTGGATGATTTGTTTCGGGGCAATACTGCAGCTTTCATTGTGGATTTTTGCAAAAATCACTCCGGATTGGGCAAGTGACTCTATTTTTAATGTCATTTTCTGGGCGGTGGTCGCTCTTTTGTTTTTCACGGTTTGCCTATTGATTTATGCGTACGGATTTTTGACTTTTGCAAAAAATTTCTATACTATCCTGCGGAATGATCTGAAAAAAAGCAGCTTCTGGAAAATTCCTGCCATTGTCGGCGCATTTTCATGGGAACTTGCGGGAATGTTTAT
>JAFVPG010000377.1 GCA_017505415.1 Lentisphaeria bacterium
CGAACTGCCATACGGTTTTGAAGCCCAGATACGCCCGCGCAGCGGACTTGCCGCCAAATTTGACCTCATGCTGACCAATTCTCCCGGCACTATTGATGCCGGTTACAGAGGTGAAGTCGGAGTCATTATGTACAACGGCGGTACTGAAGAATTCAAAATCAACCGCGGAGACCGTATCGCTCAGATGGTGATTTGTCAACTCCCTGAAATTGAACTCTGCCAGGCTGAGTCTCTCAGTGACACCAACCGTGGTGAAGGCGGCTTCGGAAGTACCGGAAAAAAATGAAAAAACATATTATTTTTATAATCTCAACTCTTTGTGCGGCAATATTTTGCGGCTGTTCAGACGACGGAGAGACTCCACCGCTCTCACGTGAGCGCACACAGTTGATACTGCGCCTGTTTGAAAGTATGGAAAAAGGCGACAAAACTGCCATAATCACCCGTGCCGAAAAACTGAAAAAAATCATGCCTGACAATGAATATGTGAATTATGTACTTGAAACACAAGTCGCAAATACATACATCATTTATGCGCAGAAAGCTCTGGATGACGGTCACGAAAAACTCGCCCTGCAAATCCTTGAAAAAGGCTTGCAAAAACACCCGCTCAACCGGACTTTGCAGACTCAGTACAATCAGTTGAAAATGCTCTCGGATATAGAAAATGCCATCGACAGCGGCAAATTCAAGCTAATTCCGGCAAAATTACAGCAAATCCCGCAATACGGACCGCGGCTGGTAAAAAAAATGCAGTCAAAAAATATCCCGGCTGAACCTGAAAATTAATTTTAAAATTCAACTATGAAAAAGTTTATTCTTCTTTTTTTATGCTCTTTTTTTATGCTCATGCATGCTGACAGTGAAACTCAGCGGCGAGAGAAAAAACTTCTTCAAACCTTGAAACAGTTTCCCGATGTGATGGTAACGTTTGACAAACATTCATTCCGCAAAAAAGATGTCGTCAAATGGCTCTTGCAATCCCATCCTGATTTTGAGGATTACAGTTACAATGAACTGCTTGACGCCATTGAACGCACCGTTGATGAAAAAATTTACTATACTGTACTGTCGGATTTTCTGCGTGCAGAAGGATTCCAGCCGTCACAGCGAATGACTGCAAAATATCTTGAAGATTCCATAAAACAATTCCCGGCAGAACTTCGCAAAAAAAAATACAAAAACAGCAAAATACAAACTCTTGCCGCCGATAATGACCGGCAAATATCTGTCGCACTCCAACTCTATCTCAAAAAAAAGCACCCCGCTGAAATCGCCGTCAATAATGATGAAATCGAATATTTCTACCGCATAAATCAGCCGATGTTCATGCATGATGCAAAAATCGACCTTGCCTTTATCGCAACTGCCAAAAATTCAAAAAATGCCCGCAAAACCATAGATGATGCCCATTCAATGCTCATGCAGGGAGTACGTTTTGAGAAACTTGCCGAAGAGATAAATTCAAAACTGCCGGAAAACTTTTTCGGCATAGAAACATTCCCTCCGGAAATGATCGTAACTGCGGCACAAATGCAAATTGATGAACCATCCGCCGTTCTGGAGTTTCCCAATTATTATGCAATCATCAAAATCAGCAGCAAGCAGCCCCCCAAATATATTCCGCTTGCCAATGCTTCATTCTTTATCAAATCTGAACTTGAAAGCCGCAAAAGCGGTATCTACCTTGAAAAACTGCTGAATAAACTCCTCTCTGAAGCCAAAGTAAAATATTACTTCAGCTCCAGATAAAGACATTGTTTCCGGATAGAAACGCACATTTACTTCTGTTCAACCAAAGCAATTGCACAAAGTCTCACGTCATTCAAAGATGTTGAATTTTTGACATATGCAGGTCCCTGAATTTTTATCAGGAAATAAACATTGTATTTTTTATCGGGCTTGTTCTCATCATAGAACTTGTTGAGACTTATACTCATTCCCCATGTCCAATGCAGCCACAAACTCAAAGATTTATATAAACGTGTTGTTCCTGCATAATACCAGTGATATTTTTCATCCTGCGGAATATCATTTGGTTTTATGGTTCCGTGAACGAGATATTTTGTATAGCTTTTTTCATACAATCCGAAAACAAATTGGCGTTTATGGCGTTCAGCACGCTGTTTTTCACTGTATTTTGCAGAATGAGAAAATGCTCTGCCGTACGGAGAATCAGCATCATTGACCTTCTGATTGCCGCAGGGAAGTTTGGAGAATTCAATAATTTCTGCCTGCGGATGTTTTTGTGCGAAATCAGCAATCGGAACAGCTTTCACATTCTGTGTCTTTTCAAAAACAACCTTTTCTGCATAAAATCTGTCTGCATCAGCAACAACTTTTTTGCTCAAAATTGACGGATCAAAAAATGAACGCAATACAGGATAAAGCATCTTGCTGATACTTTCCTGCAATTTTTTGCGGTCAAGTTTCAATTTGTTTTTGTGTGAATTCCATGCTTTTAGATAAGCGGACTCAATGAGAAGTTTTTCCTGCCATACTCTGGTAAGCAAATTCTTGTCATTTGCTACAGATTTTTCCGCTTCATCAATAAGGGCGAACGCCTGACGGAAAAATTCAGCATCTTTCATATATGTACGCTGTGCGAAATTCAGATATTCGGCACAATTTTTATCTTTTTTAACTGCTTCTGTCAGCAAAACAAGCAATTTTTTCATAGCAGGAGCAGCAGCACCGTAATAAGTTTCTGCAAATTCATCGACCATAGTTTGAACATTTTTTGACGGGTCATCAAGCAGTCTGGAACCGACATAGAAAGTCAAATCATAAAAGCTGAGCAAATCTTTCGGTGCAGTTTCAAACTCAGTAAAAAACATAACAACATTGCTGTTTTTGTATGCATTTATATTATCTGCAAGATTTAATGCGATGGGAGCAGATGGCTTGAACCCGCTGAAATAGCGCCAGTAATCCCAAAGTCCAAGTGAATCCGCAGATTTTTTCCAGTTATTAAGCAAATCAGCATACTGTTTATTTACCGGATCATTCACAGAACGCAAATGGTCATGGAATTTTGTCTGATAACTTGCAACTTGAACAATAACGTTTTTGTGCGGACGGATTGCAGTTTTCGGGGGATTAATCGAGTCAAAATAGGCAAAAATCTGGATTTTAACATCCGGATAATCTTTAACGACTGCTTCTGTCAGACGGTTGGTAAAGTCGATTACCAAACCTGAAACGCCGTATTTTTCAATGAATTTTTTACATTCTGCACAACCGCAGGCACTGTCGCAGTCATTCTGACTTACAGAATAATATTGAGGAGGAGGCAGATTCTGTTTTGCGGCATTTGCACGGTCAGAAGCTATATTTTTCTTCAATCTTTCAACAAAACGTTTTAAAACTTCAGGATGAGAAAAACAAATTGAACCTCCGAGCGGTGTTTTAACAATACGGCGGTTGCCGCTTGCATCCGCCCATGAAATTTCCTGCGGAAAATCTTTGGAATACTTGAAATAAGTATGGCAATGTCCGTCAGTTCCGAATCTTGCAGATGAACCGTACTTCATCTCACCGTCCCAGCCGCTCAAGCGCATTTTCCGGAAAAACGGTGTCGTATTATGAGTACGTTTCCCTGCATAAATATAACGGAATTCAAAAGCGGATTTGTGCCGTATATCTGTTTTATCAGGAACATTCAAACTCTTTTTTGACGGGACACGTTCACATTCAGGAGTGAAAAAACGCACATCTGCAAAGCGTTCAAGAAATTCATAAACGCCGAAAAGTACCCCCCTTTGCGGACTGCCTGCAATCACAACATTTTTGCCATTTGTATAAATACGGAATTCATCAGGAGCGAAATTCCCGCCTTTGCTGAATTTCGTATTTCCTACATAAATCGTATTTCCTGCTGAAATTTCTGATTCTTTTACAACTGCAAAATTATTGCCGGTTACTTGTGAAAGGTATTTTGCCAACTCCTGAGCAGCATAAATATCCTGCACTTCCTGTTTATCAGAAACAGCAATTTGATATGATTTATCAATCTCAAATGCCAAAAGACAGTTGAAAAACAGCATTACTGACAAGAAAACAGATATTTTTTTCATTTTGATTCCTCATTTCTGAAATACCGGAGTCTTGCTTCATCTCCTGAATATTCCACACGACTACCTGCGGAATTTGAAAATACACTTTTCTGATCATTGCGTTTAAGTTGATAAACACTTCCGGCAACACTCAAAATATTGCATGTATTGGATGGATGCAGTCCTACTGCGATACCTCCATCTTCTGCAGTATAAGTAGCTTTCGTACCAATCCAAAAAGTTTGTGTATTATTTGTACTTCCGGTATATGAGTCTGCACAATATGCTTTATTGGAAGGATTTATAACTCCACCGAGTTTCCCCATATTACGATCTAACTTGCCCATCTTGCCACTGTTGCTGAAACTCATCCCCAAAGTAACTCCATAAACCCAGCCGTTCCAATGACGGGTTGATATTTTTCCACCACCGGTAACAGCAGGACAAATAAGTATACTTCTTTTTTCACCGCTCAACTTCAAATATCCGCATATCTGCAAAACATTGTACCATGCAGACGGCTTATCCGCTCCTGTAAAATCATCATATCCGGCGTTTGCGTAATTCAAAAGATGCGGCAGAATGTAATCATCATAATCACCGGAATACATCGCAACCAACGTTCCAATCTGCTTCAAATTTGAAATACACGTCGCCGTTCTCGCTCTGTGCCGCGCAGCATTCAAAGCAGGCAAAAGCATACCTGCAAGAATTGCTATTATAGCAATGACTACCAGCAATTCGATGAGTGTGAAAGTTTTTTTCATAATATCCTCCTGTTATTGGTTGTAAATTTCAAGGACTTCTTTTATTTTGTCAAGGCGTTCAGAACCGTCATGGTTGTCTGGCAGAAGGAACATTCCCTCCGTCCATTCGTTCCATGCATTAATTATAACCGCTTCAGTATCAAAACTTAACGCATCTCGTAAAAGTTCTGCAATACGGTCGGGAGTATTATTGACCATAATCGGATAATAGCCGAGTTTTTCATAATCCCACGGATATTTGACTTCTCTGCTCCAGCGCGGTGAAACGTCAAGTCCGAGCGTGACACTGGGAAAAAACGGCATACCGCCTTTGGCGATTTGTTCATAGCAATGCCGCTGATTTCTCATCATGATTGAATAATCAATCGTCGGTTCACCGGGATTTACGCACTGTTCATAATCGCTTTTAACACCGCTGTTGTAGGCGAAAACTGAATCAAACCCCGCTTCACG